>NZ_JBEPAK010000160.1:0-16188 GCF_040298565.1 Kitasatospora sp. NPDC001539
GGTCGGCACCCTGCTGGTGACCCATTACACCCGCATCCTCGGCGGGACGAACACGGACGGGCCGATCCAGCCGAGCCGAACCCAGCCGCACCGGGCCCGGCGAACGCGGGCCTGACCCGCCCGGAGCCCGGCCGGACCGGATCCGGCCGGGGCGAGACCGATGAAGCGCGGTCCGACCGAGCGTGCGCCTGCCCCACGGAGCCCGGCGCGTCCGAACCCAGCGGGGTCAGGCACCGCACAGCCGACCCGGCAACGACCAGGCCCGGCCGAGCGCAGCTCAGTCATGCCTGGTCAGGCCCGGTCAGGCCCGGTCAGTCCTGATGATCGAGCCGGATCAGGCCCAGCTGGAGTGCAGCGGCTTGCCCTCGGCGTAGCCGGCCGCGCTCTGGATGCCCACGATCGCCTTCTCGTGGAACTCCTCCAGGCTGCTCGCGCCCGCGTAGGTGCAGGAGCTGCGCACGCCGGCCACGATCGAGTCGATCAGGTCCTCCACGCCCGGGCGGGCCGGGTCGAGGAACATCCGGGAGTGCGAGATGCCCTCCTCGAACAGCGCCTTGCGGGCCCGGTCGTACGTGGAGTCCTGGGCGGTGCGGTTGCTCACGGCGCGGGCCGAGGCCATGCCGAAGCTCTCCTTGTACTGGCGGCCGTCGGCGGCGGTCTGCAGGTCGCCCGGGGACTCGTAGGTGCCGGCGAACCAGGAGCCGATCATCACGTTGGAGGCACCGGCGGCCAGCGCCATGGCGACGTCGCGCGGGTGGCGCACCCCGCCGTCGGCCCAGACGTGCTTGCCGAGCCGGCGGGCCTCGGCGGCGCACTCCAGGACGGCGGAGAACTGCGGGCGGCCGACGCCGGTCATCATCCGGGTGGTGCACATGGCGCCCGGCCCGACGCCGACCTTGAGGATGTCGGCGCCCGCCTCGACCAGGTCGCGGACACCGGCGGCGGAGACCACGTTGCCGGCCACGATCGGGATCTGCGGGTCCAGGCCGCGCACCGCGCGCAGTGCGCTGATCATGCTCTCCTGGTGGCCGTGCGCGGTGTCGACCACCAGCACGTCGGCACCGGCCTCGATCAGGGCCTTGGCCTTGCCCGCGACGTCGCCGTTGATGCCGACGGTGGCGGCGATCCGCAGCTTGCCGTTCGCGTCCACGGCCGGGGTGTACAGGGTGGCGCGCAGCGCGGCCTTGCGGGTGAGGATGCCGACCAGGCGGCCCTGGCCGTCCACCACCGGGGCGAGCTTGCGGTGCGCCTCGGCGAGCCGGTCGAAGGCGGTACGCGCGTCGACGTCCTCGTCCAGCACCAGCAGGTCGCGGGACATCACGTCGGCGAGGCTGGTGAAGCGGTCGACGCCCTGGCAGTCGGAGTCGGTGACCACGCCGACCGGCTTGCCGTCCTCGACGACCACGAGGGCGCCGTGCGCACGCTTGGGCAGCAGGGAGAGCGCCTCGGCGACGGTGGCGCCGGGGGCGAGGGTGATCGGGGTGTCGAACACCAGGTGGCGCTGCTTGACCCAGGAGATGACCTCGGCGATCACCTCGGTCGGGATGTCCTGCG
This sequence comes from Kitasatospora sp. NPDC001539, assembly GCF_040298565.1. NCBI lineage: Bacteria > Bacillati > Actinomycetota > Actinomycetes > Kitasatosporales > Streptomycetaceae > Kitasatospora > Kitasatospora sp. NPDC001539. The sequence goes on from NZ_JBEPAK010000160.1 coordinate 1,555, forward strand.
GGATGGCGACCAGGCCGCCGCGGCGGGCCACGGTCTCGGCCATCCGGCGGCCGGCGATGGCGGTCATGTTGGCGACGACCAGCGGGATGGTGGTGCCGGTGCCGTCGTTCGAGGAGAGGTCGACACCCTGCCGGGAGCCCACGGCGGAACGGCTGGGGACCATGAAGACGTCGTCGTACGTCAGGTCGTACGAGGGCTTGAGGTCGTTCAGGAAACGCATGAATGGGCTCTCTGGCTGGGAGAAATTACACCTCGGGTGCGGTTGCGGCGAGGCCGCCGGGGCGCACTCGGGCGCCCTGCACCCAGCGTTCGATTGTCCGTGAGGGCGCGACCAAAAGCCAGTTCGGGGGACATCGCTGGTGCTGTGCACAAACCATGATCAATGCTCCGCGCGTAGACATGGACGATCCTCCAAGCCACCTCCCCGACATCGGCTTTTCGCCCGGGCGGGGACCGCTCCCGTAGCATTCACGCGGTGAACGGCGAGGCGAGCGGGAAAGCGACAGCGGGCGTGATCGAGCAGAAGGACGTGGAGCGGCAGGACGTCGGGCGGGACACCGGGCGCCACGTCGGAGGCAGCGCCACCGACGGCGCGGAGGACGGCACCGGGCACAGCGCCGGGCACGGCACGGCCGCGGGCCGGGGCGAGGGCGCGGCCACCGAGGAGGAGGTCGACTACGGCCCCGGCCTGGACCCGGAGCGGCTGAAGCTCTGCCTGGAGGTGCTCGCCGAACTGGACGAGCTGCACGTCGACCACCCCGACGCGATCACCGTCCGCAAGGCCGTCGGCGGCATATTCCGGACCCTCAAGCAGCGCCGCCGCCAGGAGACCCGGGCCCGCAAGACCGCCAACGACCGCGCGGTCACCGCCCGGACCGCCACCGGCGCGCCCACCCGGATCGACGACGAGACGGCCGGCGCCTTCGGCCTGACCACCGTCACCACCACCGAGATCGCCGGCATCCTGGAGCGGCCGCGAAGCTGCTACATCTGCAAGGGCCGGTACGTGGAGGTCGACGCCTTCTACCACAACCTGTGCCAGCGGTGCGCGGCCCTGAACCGGTCCCGCCGGGACGCCCGGACCGACCTCACCGGCAAGCGCGCGCTGCTGACCGGCGGCCGGGCCAAGATCGGGATGTACATCGCGCTGATGCTGCTGCGCGACGGCGCCCACACCACCATCACCACGCGCTTCCCCAACGACGCGATCCGCCGCTTCAAGGCCATGCCGGACAGCGCCGAGTGGATCCACCGCCTCAAGATCATCGGCATCGACCTGCGCGACCCGGCCCAGGTGATGGCGCTGGCCGACGAGGTCGCCGCCGACGGCCCGCTGGACATCCTGATCAACAACGCCGCGCAGACCGTCCGCCGCCCGCCGGAGTCCTACCGCGAGCTGATCAGCGCAGAGTCCGCCCCGCTGCCGGCCGGCGAGCTGCCGCAGGCCACCACCATCGGCCGCTTCGGCAGCGGCAGCGTCGACCTGCCCGCCCTCCCCCGCCAGGCGACCGGCAGCGAGCAGCGGCTGGCCGCCGAGGACGTCACCTCGCTCGCGCTGGTCACCGGCTCCGCCACCCCGGCCCGGATCGCGGCCGGCACCGCGATCGACGCGGGCGGTCTGGTGCCCGACCTCGCGGACACCAACAGCTGGGTGCAGACCGTCGAGGAGGTGGGCCCGGTCGAGTTGCTGGAGGTCCAACTCTGCAACTCCACCGCGCCGTTCATCCTGATCAGCCGGCTGCGCCCGGCGATGGCCGCGTCCGCGTCCCGCCGCAAGTACGTGGTCAACGTCTCCGCGATGGAGGGCGTCTTCTCCCGCGGCTACAAGGGCGCCGGCCACCCGCACACCAACATGGCCAAGGCCGCGCTCAACATGCTGACCCGCACCAGCGCGCTGGAGATGTTCCAGACCGACGGCATCCTGATGACCGCCGTCGACACCGGCTGGATCACCGACGAGCGGCCGCACCCGGACAAGATGCGGTTGGCCGACGCCGGGTTCCACGCCCCGCTCGACCTGGTCGACGGCGCGGCGCGGGTGTACGACCCGATCGTGCGCGGCGAGGCGGGTGAGGACCTGTACGGCTGCTTCCTCAAGGACTACGAGCGCGCCAACTGGTGACCACCTGAAGGAGATGGCGAGTTGAGCACCGTTCCGACCGCACCGCTGCTCGGTGCCGGGATCATCGTGCCCACCGGGGACGGCCGGGTGCTGATCGGCCGCCGCACCACGGCCGGCGAGCCGCCCACCTGGAGCCTGCCCGGCGGCAAGGTCGACCTCGGCGAGTCCTTCGAGCAGACCGCGGCCCGCGAACTCGCCGAGGAGACGGGCATCGTGCTGCCCGCGGCGCGGATGCGGGTGCTCGCCGTCCACCTGGACCACGAGCTCGGCCGACCCCGGCTGACCGCCGCCGTGCTGGCCCCGCCGAGCGTCGCCGAGGCGGTAGTCACCGAGCCGCACGCCTGTGCCGGTTGGGAGCGCTTCGCGGTGGACGAGCTGCCGGAGCCGATGTTCTACCCGTCCGCACTGGTGCTCGGCAGCTGGCTGCCCGGACTGGACGACGTCCCGCGCGACGGGACGCACAGCTACCCCGTCGTCCGCCGCTGACGTACGAACGCACCCACCGCCGGCGGAACGAGGAGCGGGGGCGGCCGCACGACCGCCCCCGCTCCCCAGCACGGCCCGGACCCCCCACGGTCCGAGCGGGCCGGCACCACGTCCAGGGACGGGGGCGCGGTCGGACTCCAGCCTGCCCGGTCGGGCGGCGCCTGCCGAGGGCCGAACGTCCCGACCGAGAGGGCCGGCGGTCCTCCGGACGCGCACCACTCTTGTGCGAGAGGGCCGCGGGGTGGAGATTGGGTGGGCAAGGCCCTTACGCGCCCGCCGTCCTGAGGAGTCCTCACCGTGCCCAGCACACCCCGGCCGGCCCGGCCCGCGTCGCTCCCGCAGCGAACCGGCCGTCAGCTGCGGCGGGCCTTCGGCGCTCGGCACGAACCACTGGCCCGCCCGCTCGATCGCGCCCGTGCCCGCGCCTGGCTGCTCGCGCTCCTCGGGGGGCTGCTGGCGCTCGCCGTCTCCGTGACGGGAGCCCTGCTGCTCTACCACTCGTCGGCGCCGCGGGCCGCCGCCGACCGGATCCGGCTGCACCGGGTGGACGCCGTGGTCGCCGTCATCCCGGATCACGGCGCCGCCGCCGGCAGCCGCTTCGCGGGCGGCTACGACACCCTGGTGAACGTCGAGGCCGCCTGGAGCTACCCCCCGGGCACCGCGCACACCGGCACCGTCGAGGCACCGCGCACGGCGGTCCCCGGCGCCGTCGTCCCGATCTGGGTCGACCCCCGGGGAAACGCGACCACCCCTCCGGTCAACCGAGCCGCGCTCGCCGTCTCGGCAGCCTGCACCGGCACCGGCGCCCTCCTCGTCCTGCTCGGGCTGCTCGTCGTGGCCCTGCGGCTGCGCCTGCACGCCCTCGACCGCCGGGCGGACGCCGCCTGGGCCGCCGGCTGGGCCCGGCTGGAGCCGCTGTGGAGCGGCCGGGCCGGTCACCGCCGCGAGGAGTGACGGGACCCCGGGCCGACCAACCACCGGCCCTCGAGCCGCACACCGCACCTTCGACCTGCTGCCGAGCCCAATCAGCACGCCGCCGGAGCTGGCATGACGCGGAGCGGTGGCTCGACGCCCTGGAGCTCCGCGGCAACCGGCCGACTCCGGATCTAGGATCTGCGGCATGGCAACACGACTCGTGCAGATCAACATGAAGGCCCAGGACGACGCTGCGCTCGGCCGGTTCTGGGCGGAGGCACTCGGTTGGGGTGTCGACAGCGAGGGCCCCGGCGTCACCAACCTCGAACCGGTCGGCTTCGCGTACCCCGACCCCGCGGCCGTCTGCATCGATCTCATCGCCCGCCCAGAACCCAAGACGGTGAAGAACCGGGTGCACCTCGACCTGGCCACCACTTCGACGGCCCATCAGGCGGAGCTGGTCGCACGCCTGAAGGACCTCGGCGCGACAACCGCCGACGTGGGACAGGGCGACGTCCCCTGGACGGTCATGGCCGACCCGGAGGGCAACGAGTTCTGTGTCCTGGAGCCCCGGGAGATCTACCGGGACACCGGGCCGATCGCCGCAGTGGTGGTCGACTGCACCGACCCGCGGGCGATGGCCCGGTTCTGGGGCGAGGCAATGGACTGGACGGTGCACGAGGTCGCCGACGACCACGCGACCATGCGTTCCGCCCACGGCGTCGGCCCCTACCTGGAGTTCGTCCGCACCCCCGACACCAAGAGCGGGTGGAACCGCGTCCACCTGGACATCAGCCCCTACCGCGGTGACGACCCGGCAGCCGAGGAGGCCAGGCTGCGCGCTCTGGGCGCCTCCGACCCGGGCATCGACCAGTCCGCCATCTCCTGGCGGATCCTGACCGACCCGGAGGGCAACGAGTTCTGCCTGCTCAGCCCCCGTTAGCCCCGCTCCACCGCAGGTTGATCGCCTGCTCGACCACCGCTACGCCTGGGCCCCCGGGCCGTCCGGTGGGTGTTCGTCGCGCTGATGGCCCGGGCCGACGCCGAGGAGGATCTGGACCGGGCGGTCTCGGGGACGAGACTGCCTAGTCTCCGGTCGTTCCGTCGAGCAGCTCGCGCAGGATGTCCAGGTGGCCGTTGTGGCGAGCCGTCTCCTCGGTGAGGTGGAGGAGGATCCAGCGCAGGTCGACGTGGAGGCCGTCGCGGACGGCTCGCTGGGCCCGCTTGTCCAGGCCGTTCCCGGCGACCAGTTCACGGTAGCGCGCGCTCTGTTCAGCGTATTCGTCGAGCAACTGCGTGAGCGGGAAGTCAACGGCGATGCGCATCTCGCGGTCGGGGTCCTCCTCGGTCCAGGGACCCCGGTCCTCCTCGCCGAGGAAGACCACTTGGAACCAGTAGTACTCGACCCAGCGGAGGTGGTTGATCAGTCCGCTCATGGTCATCAGCGGTGAGCCCGGCAGGAGCGCCTTGCGCGCGTTCTCCGCAGAGACGCCATCGCACTTGGCGCGGGCGGTGTCACGTGCATAGTCGAGAAACGTGGTGAGCTGGGTGCGCTCGTCCCACGCGGGCGGTGTGTCGTCGATTCTGGTCATCCCGCGAAGCGTCCCCGATCACCGCGACCGATGTCGAGGCATTTATCGACGGAACCCAACCCGCTCCACCCGGTTCCCTGTCCGGCGGGCCGCCACAGCGGGTTAGTGCCGGTGGGCCGCCCGGCACCATCCGCCGGACAGGCCCTGGTAGTGCTTTGTCAGGAGCTGTCCTGGCGATCATCCGTAGGGCACCCCGGTGGTACTTTGCCGGGAAGCCGTGGGAGGGGTGGGCAGGCAAGTGGACAGGGAGTTGCGACATGCCGTTGTCGTGGCGCTCGGCGAACTCGGGCGAAGCCACGACTACCGTGACCGCGCGGATGCCGGCCACGGCTTGGCAGGGTTTGCCGAGATGCAGGAGGCCCATGGTCCGCTGCTGGAGCTCGTGCTCGATCCGGGTGACACCTTCGTGACCAGGGTGACCGCGGAGGCACTGCTTCGGCGAAAGGACAGGGTGGGCCTGGCAACAGTCGCGTCCGCGCTGGCAGTTGCCGACCCGAATCACCGGGATTGGATTCACACCGCGGTCGTCGACGTATTCAGTGTCTTCTCCCATGACCGGGACACTGCGATCGGCCTGTGCGAGGAGCTGTCGCAGGACGCTGACGACCGTGTGGCCCAAGGGGCTCGTCAGTTGCACGAACTCCTGGCTGAGATCGATCCCGTTCTTCGCCCCGCATAGTGCGGGGCGACCGTTGTCGCGAGAGCGCAGGTGATCGACGGCAGAGCTTGGAGCCGGTACTCGCCCATCATGTGCGAAGCCGGATGACAACAGCGGCGGCGGAGGGCCGACGCAAGTCGATGCAGCCATGGCCGAGCGGCTCGGTGCCGACAACCCACCCCATGGCAGCCCTACGACACCGCCTCACGAAGCACCACTAGAGTCCTGGGCCGTGGCGAATCATCAGGACGAGACCAGGGCGGCCTACGACGGAGTCGTCGAGCTGTACGCCTCGCTGTTCGCGGATCGGCTGGAGACGCAGCCGTTCGCTCGGGCCATGATCGGCACCTTCGCCGAGCTGGTGCGCGCGACGGGCAACCTGCGGGCAGCGGACGTCGGGTGCGGGCCCGGACATCTGACGGCCATGCTGCACGAACTGGGCCTGGACGCCTTCGGCCTCGACCTTTCCCCCGGCATGGTCGACCACGCCCGGCGGGCCCATCCGGCGCTGCGCTTCCAGGAGGCGCGGATGGAGTCCCTGCCGATCGAGGACGGCGCGCTCGGTGGCGTACTGGCCCACTACTCGATGATCCACACCCCTCCGGGGGAACTGCCGGAGCTGCTCGCCGAGCAGGTACGCGTCCTGGCGCCAGGGGGTCTGCTTCTGGTCTCCTTCTTCGGGACCGACGGACCGGAGCCGATCCGGTTCGACCACAAGGTGACACCTGCCTACAGCTGCCGGTGGACCGCCTCGCCGAGCTGCTGGCCGATGCCGGGCTCGCCCCCTTCGCTCGGCTGCTCCACGATCCGGCCTCCGAACGAGGCTTCCTCGACGCCCACCTGCTGGCCCGCCGTTCGTAGGTCCTGCCCGGCGATACCCGCCAGCCTGTCGGCGCACCTCCGGACCACCGACTCGGCCGGCGCTCGCTGATCCGACGGGAATCGTCGGACAGGCTCCAGGGAGGTCCTGTCGATCACGCCGGCCCGGATGAGGGGTGCGGCGGGGGATGGTCAGTGCTGCTCGGTGGGGGCCGGGGGCCTTGGCGTAGCGGGGTGGCGACGCCGCGTCATGCTCGAGGCGGTGGAATCCGCAGGGGTGTGCGCCCCTGCGGATTCCCGGAGCATTCGGCCTCAGCGGCGCTGCGTCCAGGCCGGTGCCGGGGTGGGTCTGCCGGCGCGGTGGATGACGGCGGCGACGGCGACGAGCAGGACGAGCGCCAGGGCGAGCGCGGCGGTGACGTCGACGTGGAGCACGAGGAGGGCGCCGAGCAGGGCTCCGGTGAACATCCAGGCGGCCGACGCCAGTCGGCGGGACCCGGTGAGGTCGGCCGCGAGGGCGGTGATGGTCATGGTCAGCACCGTGGTGGTGAGGTCGGGGACCTTCAGGGAGCGGACCACCGCGTTCTGACCGCCCATGGCGAGCGCGAGCAGGCCGATCAAGGTGTAGCGGGCGGATGAGGATCCGTGGCCGACGACGGCCGCCAGCACGGTGCTCACCGCCACCAGCAGCACTTGGACGGCGAGCGCCGCGGTCAGCAGCCGGCCGCGGTGCCCGGGCAGGCGCCGGGAGAGGTGGCCGCCGGCCAGGGCCCCGAGCAGGAAGGCGGCGAGGGCGGCGAGTGAGGCGGTGGCGGAGAGGTTCGCCGCGCCGGCCAGCGCGAAGCCGAGGAAGACCACGTTGCCGGTCATGTTGGCGACGAACACGTGCCCGAGTTCGAGGTAGCTGACGGCGTCCACCACTCCGGTGACCAGGGTCAGCACCAGCAGCATCGGCACCAGCGGGCCGTGCTCGGGATCGGGTTTCAGCATCGGGCCTCCCAGTGGCTCACGTGACGGCCTCTCCGTTCTACTCCCCCTCAGGCCGGTACCTGCTCCACCGGCCGCTCCCCCTCAGGCCAGCGCCGGACCGGCCGGGTCCTCCGGGTCGTCGTCCAGGTGCCAGTGCAGGTCCCGGACACCGGGCTCCAGCGACAGCCGGGTGACGACCTGCTCCAGCGCCGGGGTCACCTGGCCGGTGGTCGACACGGTGGCGCGCAGGCTGGTGGCGTCGCCCTGCTCGGTGCGGCGGGCGCGCAGGCCGGTCGGGGCGAGGCCGGACGCGGCCAGGGCCTGGAGCAGCAGGGCCCGGATGTGGGTCTCGGACTTGCGGTCGCACTCCAGGTGGACGACGGCCCGGCCGGTGGAGTCCGGGTCGCTGCCGGACTGCGGGGCACGGTCGAGCAAACGGCCGGCCGGGCGCAGGACCAGGTGGACGGCGAGCACGGCGATCGTGCCGAGGACGGCGAGTTCCAGTTCGCCGGACGCGGCCAGGACCCCGACGGCGGCCGAACACCAGAGCGTGGCGGCGGTGTTGAGGCCGCGCACTCCGGCGCCGTCGCGCAGGATGACGCCACCGCCGAGGAAGCCGATGCCGGAGACCACGTAGGAGGCGACCCGGGTGGGGCTGCCGGCATCACCGACCGCCTCGCTGTAGAGCACGAACAGGGTGGCACCGGCGGCGACCAGGGCGTTGGTGCGCAGGCCGGCCATGCGGGCGCGCCACTGGCGCTCGACGCCGATCAGTGCGCCGCAGGCCACGCCGGTGGCGAGCCGGACCAGGAACTCGACGGTGGTCAGGGTGTGCACGACGGCACCTCCTCCAGGAACGCGGACGGGAAACGCGGACGGGGAAACACAGGCAGGAAACGCGGGCGGGGCAACACGGACGGGCAACACGAGCAGGGCGGCGGCCGCCAGGACCGCGGACGACGGGTGCCGGGACCCGGGGCGGCGGGGCGCCACCCGCCACCCACCACCCCCCGCCCGCCCCAGGGCGTCCCGCCCGTGGCCGGCCGCTCAGTGGTCGAGCGCGGTCTCGACGACCTTGATGATGACCATGGCCGTCGCGATCAGCAGGTAGGCGCGCAGGGCGCCCATGCCGGCCTTACGGGCCGTGGACATCACCGGCTTGGCGAGGGTGTCCAGCGGGGGCATCCGCCAGTTCTCGCGGTCGACCGGGTCCTCCTTGGTGGCGGTGCGGCCGAAGGTGAAGGAGTACCCGGCGACGAGGACGCCCGCGACGCCGCAGGCTGCCGCGATCCCCAGGATCGCGCCGGAGCCGATGCCCGGCCGGACCACGGCAGCGGTCAGGACGAGCGAGAGCGTCACCAGCACGCCGACCACGACCGCGGTGAAGGCGTTGGTCCTGGGTCCGTTGACCCACGGACCGAGCACGGCGCGGTCGTTGCAGAGCAGCAGCAGGAACACGGTGGCGGAGGGCAGCAGCACCCCGGCGAGCACCTGGACGAACTGGGTGATCAGGCCCTGGGTGTAGCCGTTGGACAGCAGGGTGATCGCGGCGGCCACGACGACCAGGCCGGCGTGGACGCCGTAGAAGCCCTTGGCGCCCCGGACGCCGCGGTGCAGCGAGTGCTTGATGCCGAAGACGTCGCCGATCGCGTAGGCGGTGGACAGCGAGACGGCGAAGGCACCGATGACGGAGGCGTCCAGCAGGGCGATCGCGAACAGCACGCCGGCCAGTCGGCCGGCCGTGGCCTCGATGCCCTCGGCCAGGGCGGCGGCGTCGGAGAACCGTCCGAAGCCGTCGGTGCCCGCGAAGGCCGCCGCCGTGAGGCCGATCAGCGCGGCCGCGCCGACGATGACCACGGCGATCCCGATCCACAGGTCGACCTTCTCGTAGGTCATGAAACGCGGGGTGATCCGCTTGTCGATGACGTACGACTGCTGGAAGAACAGCTGCCAGGGGGCGACGGTGGTGCCGACGATGGAGATGACGACCATCATGACCGCCGCGAGCTGGCCGGAGCCGCCGGGCAGGGCGGGCGTCACGAAGTCGTGGGCCATCTGCGAGGTCTTCGGGTGGAGGAGGAAGTAGACCGGCACCAGCAGCAGGGAGCCCGCGCAGAGGGTGATGGCGACCCGTTCGAAGCGCCGGAAGGAGCCGGTGAAGGCCGAGGCGATGATGATCGCGGCGGCCAGGACCACCGAGGCCGCCTTGGGCAGGCCCAGGTAGCCGGCGGCGAGCGTGACCCCGATGAACTCGGTGACCAGGGTCAGCGCGTTCAGCAGGAAGAGGTCGATCACGCTGAACGCGCCCCAGAACCGGCCGAAGCGCTCCAGGATCAGCCGGGCGTGGCCGACCCCGGTGACGGCGCCGAGGCGCAGCACCATCTCCTGGTTGACGTACAGCACGGGGACGAGCAGCAGCAGGGTCCACAGCAGCTGGGTGCCGTAGTTCTGCCCGGCCTGGCCGTAGGTGGAGAAGGCGCCGGCGTCGTTGTCGCCGACCATCACGATCAGGCCGGGGCCGATGACGGCCAGCAGGGTCCTGAACCGCGCGGAGAGCCCGTGGCGCGGGGCGGTGTCGTCGAGCCGGAGGGTGCCGAGCGCGCCCTTGATGTCGCCGACGTGGGCGTCGTCCAGGACGGCCTGGCCGGCGGCGGAGGTGGTGGGGGAAGCGCCGGGAACCGCGGGGAACGTCGGGTCCAGCATCGCATTGGTCATGGCAGGGCCTGCCTCCCTGCCCCTCGGCGAGGGGCGTCAGGGGACACGCGGCAGCACTCCTCCCGCTGGGCGCACGCCGCCGTCCCCGCACGGCGGCGCCGGGCAGCGGCGGCCGTGCGGGCATGACGGATCGTCAGGCGCCTTGCGTCCGCGTGCGGTCGAGCAGCGGGCGAGGCGCCTGGTGGGGATGTGCGGGGGAGGTCGTCACCGCGTGCCGGAGGTGTTCGAGAGCATGCGGGGGTAGGGGCGACTGTGGCCCGGACTACTGCAGTCCATGATCTCGCCTCCTCCCGGCCGGGGGCGCACCGACTGTGCGCCGCATCGCGACACGGCAAGGAGCACACCGGTCGCGGCGGACCGGTACACCCCAACTCGTCAGAGCTTTGGCACTCCACGGCGTGTCCGGCCGGTCGGCCGGAAGCCACTTGGGGTCAACCCTTAGGTCGGGAGGACCTGTCCTGAACCTGGGCGTCTCTCGACGTCGTCGGGTCAGTGGCCTGTGTCCGTGAAGACGCCTCACCGAACGAGGTGCCTCGTGAAACCTCACACAGCATAGCCCGGCCGGAGAGCGGGCCCGCCGCCTTCCGTCCGCTCCTCGACACCTTTGTAGAACCTTGACCGGTCCGCGCCTGCTGCGCCTTCCCCATCCCGGCATATATAGTTCACCGACATATGCAGCTGAACAGCTCACGAGGGGGAAGTGTGTCCTACACCGATCCGACCCGGTCCGAGCCCGTCCTGCGCCTGACCGGGGTGTCCCGGGTGCACGGACGCGGCGCCGCCGAGGTGCACGCCCTGCGCGGGGTCGACCTGACCGTCCACGCCGGCGAGTTCGTCGCCGTGATGGGTCCGTCCGGCTCTGGGAAGTCGACCCTGCTGACCCTGGCCGGCGGACTGGACCTGCCCACCCGCGGCGAGGTGCTGGTCGAGGGCGTCACGCTCGGCGACCTCAGCCGCGGCCGGCTCGCCGACCTGCGGCGGCGCTCCGTCGGGTACGTCTTCCAGGACTACAACCTGATCCCGGCGCTCACCGCCGCCGAGAACATCGCCCTGCCCCGCGAACTCGACGGAGTCCCGGGCCGCGCCGCGCGCCGGGAGGCCCTGGCCGCGCTGGAGGAGTTGGGCATCGGGGAACTCGCCGACCGCTTCCCCGACGACATGTCCGGCGGCCAGCAGCAACGGGTCGCCATCGCCCGGGCGCTGATCGGCGAACGCCGCCTGGTGCTCGCCGACGAACCGACCGGAGCACTCGACTCGGCCACCGGTGACGCGGTGCTCGCCGTCCTGCGCGCCCGCTGCGACGCCGGGGCGGCCGCCATGATGGTCACCCACGAGGCCTCGCACGCCGGTTGGGCGGACCGGGTGGTCCACCTCCGGGACGGCGCGATCGCCTCGGAGAGCACCGGTCGCCGCTCCGGCGGCTGCCCGGCAGCCGTCCACCGACCCAACCCCCTGGGGGAGGTGGCGCGTTGAAGCTCGGAGCGTGGAAGGTCGCACTGCGGATCGCCCGCCGCGACGCACTGCGCGCCAAGGGCCGCAGTGCGCTGGTCCTGGCCATGATCGCGCTGCCCGTGCTCGGGGTCACCGGTGCCGACGTCGTCCACCGCAGCGGGCAGCTCACCCCGGCCGAGCGGGTCGAGCGGGTGGTCGGCGGAGCGGACGCCCTGGTCACCGGACTCAGCCCGGGCCGGACCGTCGAGCAGGCCCCGATCGCCGAGGACGGCGCCTTCGCGCTCGACCCCAAGCCGGGGCAGCCGCCGACGGCCGAGCAGCAGCGGGCCGCGAGCACCGACCCGGCCGAACTGGTCGGCTCGTTGCTGCCACCCGGCAGCCGGCTCACGCCCGCCCGCACCGGGCCGGAGACCGGCGCGAACTCGCCCGAGGGCCTGGTCCGCACCCTCACCACCGAGGCCGACCTCGGCGACCCGGTCTGGCGCGGCCGGCTGGACGTCGTCGGGGGACGCACACCCGCCGCCCCGCACGAGGCGGCCGCCACCCGGGCCTTCCTGGACCGTGCCGGGCTCGGGCTCGGCGGCACCACCACCGTCCAGGGGCTGGAGCGGACCACCTTCACCATCACCGCCGTCGTGGAGCACCCGGACGACCTCGGCCGGGTCGAACTCGTGGCCCGGCCGGGCGAGTTGCTCGACCCGCTGACGGCCGCCGCGGAGCCCGGACAGCCCGCCGCCGAACGCGCCCCGGACCGGCACGACGCCTGGCTGGTTCGCATGCCGAGCGGCGCCGCCCTGGACTGGACCGCCGTCCAGCGGTTCAACGCCCACGGCTACACCCTCACCGCGCGCTCCGTCGCCCTCGACCCGCCGCCGAACCGGGCCGTCCCGTACTACCGCGACTCCACCCGCTCCAGCGGCCCGGCCACGGGCGGTGACACCAGGGTCGTGGTCGCCACCGTCACCGGGATGGCGCTGCTGGAGGTCGCCCTGCTCGCCGGGCCCGCCTTCGCGGTCGGCGCCCGCCGCTCGCGGCGGCAGCTCGCCCTGCTCGGCGCGGCCGGCGGCGGCCGCACCCACGTCGGTGCGGTGGTCCTCGGCGGCGGCCTGGTCCTGGGCGCGGCCGGCGGAGTGCTCGGCGTGGCCCTCGGCACCGCTCTGGTCGCCGCACTGCGCCCGCTCGTCGAACAGGTCGGCGGTGCCCGCTTCGGGCACTTCGCCCTGCCCCCGCTGGACCTCCTCGCGATCGCCGGGATCGGCCTGCTCACCGCACTGCTCGCGGCCGCACTGCCCGCTTGGCAGGCCGCCCGCCGCAGCGTCACCGCCGGCCTCACCGGGCGGGACACCGTCCGGTCGCCCAGCCGGGTGGTCACCCTGCTCGGCACGGCCCTGGTCCTCGGCGGCGGCGCCCTCGCGATGTACGGCGCGGGAGCTGTGCAGCACGGCATGCCCGTGGTGAGCACCTACGACGAGCGCACGGTGACCGTGCTCGGCGGCTCGATCACCGCCGAACTCGGCCTGCTCGCCTGCACCCCGGCCCTGATCGCGATGGTCGGCCGGGCCGCCGGGCGGCTGCCGCTCGGTCCCCGGCTCGCCCTGCGGGACTCCGCGCGGCACCGCTCGCGCACCGCACCGGCCGTCGCCGCCGTGATGGCCGCGGTCGCCGGGGCGGTCGCCGTCGGCGTGTACAGCGCCGGCACCGACGCCGGGAACCGGCGCGACTACCGGCCGCAGGCCCCGTACGGCGCCGTCCAGCTGACCAGCCACCGGGACGGGCCGTCCGCCGCGCTGCTGCGCGCCGAGCTGGAGAAGCAGCTGACCGGGCTCGGGCCGCGCGCCGACATCGGGCGGCTGGCCTACGAGTTCTGCGCCGGCTGCTCCAGCGACGTCCAGCTCAAGGGCCCGGTCGACCGGCACCGACTGGCGGACCAGCCGCACGTCGCCACGGGTGACGCCACCCTGCTGCACAAGCTGTTCGACGTCCACGACCCGGCGGCCGAACGAGCGCTCGCCGCAGGGAAGTTGGTGGTCTTCGACCGGTCGCTGATCGGCGCCGACGGCAGGGCGGTGATGCTGCTGCGCGGGGGCGGCGGCCCGGTGCAGCCTGGGCAGATCCCCAAGCCCGACCTCCAGGAGGTCCCGGTGGACGCGGTCCTGGTCGACGACCCGGACGCCGCCCGCTTCGCCCAGGGGCTGATGCCGACCACCGCGGCGGCCCCGCTCGGGCTCGCGTCCCGGCCGGACGGAGCCGTCTGGCGGCCGGCCACCCCACCGGACCGCACCGCGCAGCAGCGCGCCGAGGCCGCCGCGATCCGGCTGGACCGGTTCGCCCGCCTCGACGTCGAACGCGGCTACCAGCCGAAGGGCGACGCCCTCACCCTCGCCCTCACCGGCTTCGCCGGGCTGGTCGTGCTCGGCGCGGCCGGGATCGCCACCGGACTCGCGGCCGCCGACTCCCGGCAGGACCAGGCGACGCTCGCCGCCGTCGGCGCGCCGCCGCGGATCCGGCGGACCATGGCGGGGCTGCAGTGCGCACTGATCGCGCTGCTGGGGGCGGTGCTCGGGGCGGCCAACGGGTTCGTCCCGGCGGTGGGGCTGCTGAAGTCCCTTGCGGGCGGGGCCGGTTCGCCCTCGCCGCTGATCGCCGCGCCCTGGGGGGAACTGCTGCTGGTGGTGCTGGTGCTGCCGGTGGTCGCCGGGCTGCTGGCGGCGCTGTTCACCCGCTCCCGGGTGCCGCTCGCTCGGCGGCTGTCATGAGGAGGGGCTCGGCCACGGGCGCGGGCGCGGGCACGGAAACGGGCACGGGCTGAGCACCGGCTCGGACCACCGGCCTCGAGCACCGGTCGGCGGCCGGACAGCACCCGCGCCGCCAAGGGCGCCCGCCCCGTCACCCCGGGGGCGGGCGCC
>NZ_JBEPAK010000161.1:0-16011 GCF_040298565.1 Kitasatospora sp. NPDC001539
GCCCGCCGCGGCTTGCGCGACGGGCGCGGCCGGCGATCTGGTCCCGGCGTTCGGGGATGGTCGCCCTGATCCGCCGGCGCCGCAGCAGGCTGCGGATCTTGCGGGAGGAGTACGCCTTGTCGGCCACGACCCGGTCGGGTCTGGTCCTCGGCCGCCCGGCCCCTGTGCGCGGAACACGGATCGCGTCGAGGACGGCGGGCAGCATCGTGCAGTCGGCCGTGTTGCCCGTGCTCAGCACGATCGACAGCGGCAGGCCCCGGCCGTCGACCGCCAGGTGGATCTTGGTGGTCAGCCCGCCCCGGGACCGGCCGAGCGCCTCGCGGCGCGCAACTGCTGCCGGATCAACCGATTCGTCCTCGGACTGACCCCCTTTTTGCGGGCCCCGGCCGCGTGCTGGTGGGCCCTCGCGACCGTGGAGTCGATCGACACCGTCCACTCCACGGACCCCACCGCGTCGTTGCGGACCTGGACCTCACGCAGAAGCGCGGCCCAGGTGCCGTCCTTCTCCCACTGGGCGAAGCGCCGGTAGACGGTCTGCCACGGACCGTACCGCTCGGGCAGATCACGCCAGGGGGCGCCCGTGCGCAGCCGCCACAGCACCCCGTTGACCACCTGGCGATGATCCCGCCATGGACGCCCGGCCCCGTCCCGCTGCGGCAACAACGGCTCTATCCGAGCCCACGCGGCATCCGTTATCTCTCCTCGACCCACCACAAGATCAATTATGAGACACGGCCTAGTACTGCTCCGCGGAAGTTCGTGGAGGGGCGTCGGAAACTGGTCCGGACACGTCGAATGTGTCAGCGAAGGAGAAGTGCGCGGCGGCTTCGGCGGGCGTGGTCGCTTGGCGGCGTCCGGGGACATCGTGGACTGCGGCTGCGCCCTCGGAGCGGAGCTGGTCGGCAGTGGCGTGCCGGGTCATGAGGGCGGCGTAGGCGCGGACGCCTTCGGCGGTGAGGTCGGTGCGGCCTCGCTCGGTGTACTGCTGGAGGAGGTCCGTGACGTCCGGGTTGAATCGCAGCATGGTCACCGGGGCGTTGAAGCGTCTGGCGATGGCGATGAGTCGGGCGCGGGCCTGCGGCGTGACGTTCGTTGACTCGGCGACTGCGCTGTGTCCGGTGGCGAGGCGGGCGACGATCCTGCGGTCACGCTCCTCGAAGATCTGTGCATCCGCCGCGTCGGATTCCGCTTCATCGGGTGAGGTGCCGAAAAGCTGCGCGCGAATCCCGTCGCTGGACACCACGGCTTCCGCGTCGATCTGCCCGCGGACGATCAGCGCCCGAACGAAGCTGGTTTTGCCCGAGGCCGGCGGGCCGACGAGGACGACGAGTCCTGCCGGAACCCGGATGGCCGGCGCGAGAGCGTTGAGGTAGAGGTCGCCTGCGCAGTCGAGGGCTTCCTCCGGGGAGCCGCCCGGCAGTCCGCTGGGCAGGACGCTGTCCCGGTAGCGGTCGTTGCTGGCCAGATAGAGGGCGAAGCCCCAGGTGTGCAGTTCGCCGGTGAAGCGCAGGCGGCACAGCGGCCGGCTCTCCTCGCCGGGCAACTCAGCTGCCACGTAGGCGAATCCAGCACGGAAGCGGATCGTGATGGCGGCCACGTGCGGCCAGCGTTCGCGGGCGTGGCGGTTCAGGCGCCGGCGCAGGTGGTGCTGCATCGACTCCGGCGGGTTCTTCGGCACGGGCCCATCCTGCCGAGTGCGGTGGCGGTCCGCCATGAGCGTTGGCCGTGCGTGGTGGGAGATGGGCGGGGACGGCGGTTGCGGTGGTGCTGGAGGCCAAGTCCCGTGAGCGGTGGGTGCGGGCGGTACTGCGGGCCGGGGGCGTACTCGCGGCGGCGGACGGGCTCGCCAACGGTGCGATCGCCCGGGAGCTGGACGTCAGCGTGAACACGGTGTGCAAGTGGCGCGGACGGTTCGCCGCCCTGGGCCCGGGCGGCTTGCAGGACGCCGAACGCTCGGGTCGACCGAGGGCCTCCGGGCCCGAGGTCCGGGTGGCGGTCGTGGTCACCGCCGCCAACGCGCCGCCGCATCCGGAGTCGACCTGTTCGTACCGGGTCATCGCCCGGCGGGTGGTCGGCACCTGCTCCGCGCCGCTCTTCGCCTCCAGGTCGGCCGGACCCTGGCCGACCTGGACCTGAAGCCGCACAACGTCCGCGGCTGGCTCACCCGCCGGGACACCCCCGACTTCTGGCGGCGGGCCACCGAGGTGTGCGCCCTCTACCTCGATCCGCTCGACTTCCTGCGCCCCCTCCGCGACCGCACCACCACCCCCACTCTCAGCAGATCCCACCATCCGGCCTCGCACAGGAAGTCGGCGGGCCCGACTTCCTACGCATCCGGTGCCCCGCCCACAGGGCTGCGATCCGGATCCGCTTCTCGACCATCCGACCGCGCGGGGGCCTTCGGTGCAGCATCAGGCAGCGTTCGTCCTGTCGTGCCGGCCGGGTGTGACTCCGTCGCGTACGAAGTCTCGCCCTGACGGACCTGCGTCCGGGACGCGCCGCTCGGCGCTTCGGACAGCTGGGCGGCGAGGCCGTTGCGCTTGCGAGGTCGTTCGCGGCGCGCGTCGAGGCGAACTCGTCGGACGTGCCGCTGCGCGCTCGGCCCACTGGCGCCCGGAGTGGGGTAGCCGGTTGAGCGGGCGAAGCTCGTCGAACTGGGCGGTCCCGGGACTTGCTGCTGCGGTGTTCGAGCGTGTCGACAGAACTCGGGCGGGTGAAAGGCGGTCAGGCAGTCGCAGCGAAAGCGGTCGGAGTTGCTGCGGAGGACGCAGAATTCGTTGCCTTCCGGGTCGGCGAGGACCGACCAGCCCGATCCGTCGGGGTTGCGGTGGTCGGCGACGTGGGTGGCGCCGAGGCCGAGGAGGCGGTCGACTTCCTGGTCGCGGGAGGTCTCGGGGCGCAGGCACAGGTGGAGGCGGTTCTTGACCGTCTTGGGCTCGGGCACCTGGTTGAAGTAGAGGGCCGGCCCCTCGGCGAGCAGGACCTGGACCTCGCGGTCACCCGGCTTGTCGTCCGGGTGCAGCGGACGGCCGGTCACCCGGCTCCAGAAGAGGGCCAGCTCATAGGCGTTGGAACAGTCGATCGCCACGTTCTGCACTACCGAGACCATGTGCGCGATTGTCCCGCGCCGCCGCGCAGGACGCCACCGTCGCGGTACGCCGCGGCGGGCACCGGGCGCCGTGGCGCGTCAGGGCGCCTCGCGGACGGCCACCGCGTCGCCGGCCGCCGCCGCGCCCGCGAAGAAGTCCCGCAACTCGCGCAGGTCGTGGACGACCTTGGCGGCCCAGGACTCGGACCAGGGCGTCGGGTAGTCGAGTTCCGCGCAGGTGCGGGCGAGCACCGTGTGCTGCTGGCGGACGAGTTCGCCGAGCGCCGAGTCGCGCAGGAACAGGGAGGCGGCCGCGACCTGGTCGGGGCTGAGCACCGGCATGGGCGCCGGCACCTCGGCGGCCTGGTCCCGGCGCGCCCCGCCGTAGACGGGCAGCCGGGCGGCCGGGTCGGGGTGGAGGCCGTTCTCGGTGAGCGCGAGTTCCATCAGGACGGCCGTCCGCCGGACACCGAGGGCGAGACCGGCGGCGGCCAGCCGGTCGTACCGGCCGTCGCGGTGGCGGGGTACGAGCTCGCCGAGCTCCTCCGGCGAGCAGGTGTCCGCGGCCCGCCCCGGCAGGCGGCGCCAGAAGTGATCGACACTCACCCGGAAAGCCTATCGAACGGCGGGTCGGTGATCAGCCGCTCAGGCTTCGCCGGGGTGCCAGGCCGGCCACTCCCAGGGGCGGTCGGCCCAGTGCACCCGGGCCGGGTCGCGGGGGTCCAGGTCAGGGAAGAGCTGGTGGACCCGGGGTTCGAACTCCTCCGGGGCGAGTGGCTCCCAGCCGTGGCCCTGGAAGTGGACAAGGCGGTAGCGGCTGTCGGTCCGGAACTCGGCCACCTCGACCAGGGGCGTGGACGTGCTGTTGGTCTCCATGCCCCCCAGCATGTGGGGCGACGGCAATCAGCGCCCCTTCAGACCCCTCTTCCGGGTCATGTCCCCGCGTCGGCCCGCTCGTTGAGCACGGGAAAGGTACGGCGGGGGGCGCGCTGGAAGGACGAGGACATGACTGGGCAGCCCACCGGAGAGCAGTGGCAGTGGCCGTCGAACGCTTGGCAGCCCCCTCCGGTCCCCGCTCCCCCGCCGCCGGGGACGCCGGTGGCCCCCGCGCCCGTACCGCCGCGGCGCCGTTCCCGGAAGGTCTGGGCGGTGGCGGCGGGCGGGACGCTCGCGCTGCTGGCCGCCGCACTGGTGATGTGCGGACCGGGCTCGGGCGACGACGTCCAGGTCGTGGCCGTGCCGGGCGCCTCCCCGTCCACGCCCTCGCCGACGGAGCTGCTGCCGGTGTCCCCGCCGCCCGCGACGCCCGCGCCGTCCCCGCTGCCGCCGCCGGTCCCGGCGATCACCCAGCTGGGCGGCATGGGCGAGTCGACGCCTCAGCCCACGAACCAGCCGACGACCCAGCCCGCCGCGCCGGAGCCCTCCGAGGCCCAGCGCGCCACACCCGGCCCGCACGCGAAGCCCGGCCACACCGCGCACCCCACCCCGTCCGCCCGCCCGGCCCCGCCGCCCACGGGCGGCGCGGTCCCGACCTTCGGCCCGGGCACCATCTGCGACCAGGCGGAACGCGTCGGCCGCTGGCCCGCCGGGTCGGAGCAGGCCCGGCTCTGCCACAGCATCTACGGCTGACCCGGCGCCGGTCGTACGGCTGGCGGGTCGTACGGCTGGCCGGTCGTACGGCTGGCGGCAGCTGATCCGACTGACCGGTCGGACGGCCGGCCCGGCTGATCCCGGCCGTACGGCTGCGCCCCGGCCAGGGCGCCCACGACGGGCCCGGCGTCCCGGCCGGGCACCGCACCCTCCGGGACGGCGGGGCAGCGACGACGGCCGCTGCCCCGCTGGAGCAGCGACCTCAGGTCCGTAGGTCCGCTGCCGGGCCGGGGAGCGCACGGTGCCGCCCCGGCCGCCGCCCCGGCCACGGAGCACGAGCCGCCGCCCTCAGACCGTCCCGAGTTCCTTGATCAGCTGCTCGAAGCGCAGATCCGGCCGCCGCGGGATCCCGAAGCGCTCGTCGCCGTACGGGAAGGGGCTGTAGACGCCGGTGCGGCGGTAGCCGCGGCGCTCGTACCAGGCGATCAGGTCCGCGCGCTGCTCGACCACCTTCATCTCCAGCAGCCGGACGCCCCACTCCTCGCGGGCCACCCGCTCGGCCTCGGCCAGCACGACCCGGCCGATCCCGCCGCCCTGGAGGGTGGGCCGCACCGAGAACATGCCGAAGTAGGCGCTCTCCCCCCGCCGCTCCAGCTGGCAGCAGGCGACCAGCTCGCCGCCCTGCTCGGCCACCAGCACCACGCCGTCCGCGTCCTCGACGGCCTCGGTGACGCTCTGGGGGTCGGTGCGCTGCCCGTCCAGCAGGTCCGCCTCGGTGGTCCAGCCGGCCTTGCTGGCCTCGCCCCGGTAGGCGGACTCGACCAGCGCGACCAGTGCGGGAACGTCGGCGAGGGTCGCCCGACGGAAGACGGGTTCCCCGGCGGGCCCGGTGGCGATCTCGGACATGGCGGTTCCTCTCCTCGAAAGTCGACGTCCGGGCATGGTGCCACAGCGCTCTCGGCGCGGACGCGCCCGCGGGTACGGCAGCCGTTCCGGCCGGCGCCGGGGTCCGGTCCGCAACCCGGGGACGGCGCGGGGCGGCTTGCCGCAATGAGACGCCCCGTTCGTCAGAGCCACCAGGCGGGCTCCCGGTGGCGATCGGCGCCGTCGATCACACGGACCACACGGACGAGCCCGGTGCCGGCATGCTCCGGCAACTCCGCGACGTGCCCCCCGGGCCTGAAGGCCCCCGGGAGGGGCACCCTGCTGGTCCGCTCCGCCGAGCAGCGGAACACCTGGGCGGCCGGGCCTTCGGCCGCGAGCCGGCCCCATGGGACGTGGAAGCCGAGGACGACTCGCTCCAGCGGCACCGGACGATGTGCACGCTGATGAGCAAGGACCCGACGAGGCATGGGACTTCGCGGCGTTCCCGGTCGAAGCGACGGCCGACCCGGCCGTTCTCGACCCCGCCCGGACGCCTGGGGCGAGGACCTCTTACCGCTGCCGCTCCACCCGAACGCTCCGGTGTCCCGACCGGGCGCGCCGGAAGCCGAACCAGACCGCCCCGGGCCGTCGCGTGCCGGAAGTCCTTCACGCGGCAGTCCCACGGCTTGACGGCACGTGACGCCTGGTTAAACTCGAACCCGATTCTGGTTCTAATCCACCTCCGTCCGCCCGCCCAGGCCGACGGCGCCACCCTCCGCCGCTCGCGCGATCGCGGCGGCGACAGAGCGGAGAGACCCATGACCCAGACCCCACCCCCCGGCCCAGCCTCAGCCCCCGTGCGGATCGACGACGCCGGCCGGGTCCATGTCGTCGAGCGCGTCGGCGGTCGAGGCGGTGCTGCTCTCCGCTCCCGGTGTCTCCGACGCCGCGGTCCTCGCCGTACCCGACGACGTGATGGGCGAGAAGGTCGGCGCCGTCCTCTTCGCGGCGCACGGGGAGGTCGACGTCGTCGCCGTGATCACGCACTGCCGGGAGCACCTGGCGGACTTCAAGGTCCCGCAGTACGCCGCGGTCGTCACCGAAGCGCTGCCGCACAACGCCGGCGGCAAGCTCCTGAAGGACCGACACCGTGGGCGGGTCCGCTGGGAAGCTCCGCTGCGCTGACGCCCCCCGACGCGCGCGCGACGCCCGCGACGGACGGCCGGCTCCACCAGGGCGAAGGCGAGGACGTCGACTCGACCACCGTCTACCTCCTCGCCCACCGAGCCCCACCCGACCACCACAACCACCACGACCACCACGACCACCGCCCCCACCGCCCCCACCGCACCGACAGCGAAGGACGACGAACGCCATGACCAGCACAACCGACGGGCAGGACACCGATGTCGTCGTGGTGGGGGCGGGCCTGTCCGGCCTGACCGCCGCGTACCGGCTGGCGCAGCAGGGGCGTTCGGTGCTCGTGCTCGAGGCCGGCGACCGGGTCGGGGGGCGCACCTTCGACCTCCAGGTCGCCGACGGGGTGTTCACCGAGGGAGGCGGGCAGTGGATCGGTGAGCGTCACACCCGCATGTTCGCGCTCCTCGCGGAGCTGGGGCTGTCGACGTTCCCCACGCACACGGCCGGCCGGACGGTCTACCTGCGCCACGGCAGGCGGCGGACGTTCCGGGGCACGGTCCCGCCGGTGAGCCCCCTCGCGATGGCGGACTTCGTCCAGGCGCGGCTGCGACTCGACCGGATGGCACGGACGGTGCCGGCCGACGCCCCGTGGACCGCACGGCGGGCTCCGGCCTGGGACGGCATGACGCTCGGGCGTTGGCTGGACGTCAACTGCCGGGTCGATGAGTCCCGCCACCTGTTCACGCTCAGCTTCACGATGATCTTCTGCGAGGACCCCCACCAGGTCTCACTGCTCAAGGCGCTGCACCAGATCAGGACCTCCGGGGGCCTGGAGTTCATGGTCAACACCGAGCACGGCGCCCAGGAGACGCGGGTCGTCGGCGGCACCCAGAAGGTGTCGCTCGCCCTGGCCGAGCGGCTGGGCGAGCGCGTGGTCCTGGACGCACCCGTGCACGGGATCCGGCAGGACGGCGAGGGCGTTCTGGTCAGCTCCGCCCGGGCACGGGTGCGCTGCCGGCGGGTGATCGTCGCCATGTCACCGGCCGACGCCGACCGCATCACCTTCTCCCCTGGCCTGCCGGCCCGGCGCAGCGCACTCCAACGCGTCTGGCACAACGGCGCCGAGAGCAAGGTCTTCGCGGTCTACGACAAGCCGTTCTGGCGCGAGCACGGCCTCAACGGTTCGGCGCTGACGGACCTCCCGGTCGCGCACCTGGTCGTCGACAACTCACCGCCGGACGGCCGGCTCGGCGTCCTGCTGACCTTCGTCGGCACAGTCGGCGCGGGCAACGGCCTGGCCTGGTCCGACGCGGTGCTCGACCAGCCCGAGGCGCGACGGGAGGCGGTGCTCGCGGACCTCGTCGCCCTGTTCGGCCCGGAGGCCGGGAGGCCCGTGCGCATGCTCGAGAAGAGCTGGGTCGGCGAGCCCTGGATCGCCGGCTGCACCGGTACCCGTGCACCGGGCGTCATGACGCGCTACACCGACGCCGTCACCGCGCCGGTGGGCCGCATCCACTGGGCCGGCACCGAGGCCGCGCCGGAGTTCGACAGCTACCTCGAGGGCGCGGTCCGCTCGGCCGAGCGAGCGGTCGGTGAGGTGAACGCCCGTCTCCGGGCCGCCACGGCCCCCGCGGCCGACTCCACCGCTCCCTGACCGGCCGCGACACCGACCCCTGACCCGCCATGGCAACGCCCCGTGACCCGCCGCGGCACCACCTCGTCAACCGCGGCACCGCCTCGTCAGCCGCGCTCCCGCTGCGACGACGGGGCGTAGGTGGACAGGTAGGCGGTGACGAGACGTCGGGCTTCGTCGATCACCGCGTCGTCACCGGTCGGAGACGTCCGGAACGCGACCTCGAAGAGCTGGTTGCCGGCGACCCAGGCGAGCCGCGGGACGAGCTGGGGGGTGTCGAGGGGGAGAAGCTTCCGCGCGATGGCGAGGTGCCACAGCAGGTCCGCCTGGGACTCGTCGAAGGCCCGGATGATCTCGTCCAGCGTCCCGTGCGCCCTCGCGAACCACAGCTCGACGCAGCTGCGGTGGCGGCGGAAGTAGTCGAACAGTACGTCGATCACGGCGTCGACGGCCTCGCGCAGGTTGCGGGGTTCCGCCTTGTCCAGCGCGGCGGCGATCAGCGCATCCATCGCGCGCACATGCTGCCGCATGATCTCGGCGTCGACCTCGTGCCGGTCCGGGAAGTAGTGGTAGACGGACGCGATCGGGATGCCCGCCCGGTCACCGATCGCCTTGAGCGTGGCGGCCTCGTACCCCTGCTCGCCGAGCAGCGCCTCGGCGGCCTCCAGGATCGCGCGGCGGCGTTCCACCCCGCGGCGCTGCACCGCGGGCGAGCGACGGGGCTTGGATGCGGCCGGCTCCTTCTCGAACACGATTCGAGATCTTACCAGTCACGATCGACCGCCCGCGGGTGAGAGCGAGCCCCTCGACCCCGATCCAGGGCGGGGGCAGACGCTCCTCCGCGGACCCGAATCCGATTCGGCCGCGGCCACCACGTCCGCCGCCGTTTGTCCGTCCCGCGGGAAGCGCACCGGTGGTGCGCGGAAGGGGATCCAGCCGCCCGGCGCGGGCGGGGTCGCCGGGATATCCTGGATGTGTAGTATCCAGGTATGCAGATGAGCGAAGGCGTCGAGTGGGCGGTGCACAGCTGCCTGAACCTGGCCTGGGCGGAGCCCGGGAGCGCCGTACCGGTGTCCAAGCTCGCCGCCTTCTACGAGCTGCCCGCGGCGTACCTGAACAAGCAGTTGCAGGCACTCGCCCGAGCCGGGATCGTGACGTCCAGCTCCGGGCCGCGCGGCGGGTTCCGCCTGGCACGCGACCCGGCCGCCGTCACGCTCCTCGACGTGGTCACCGCGATCGAGGGGTCGCAGGACGCATTCCGCTGCCAGGGCATCCTGCGGCACGGGCCGGGCGGCAGGGAGGGCGTCGACTACCGGGCGGTGTGCGCGGTCTCGCAGGCCATGCGCCACGCCGAACTCGCCTGGCGGCGGGAGCTCGCCGGGCGGACGCTCGCCGACATCATGGCGAGCGTCGAGAGCACCTCCCCCCGCACTCCGGAGGCCACCCGCCACCGGATCGCCTCGCTCTGACAGCGGCCGCCGCAGGGCGATGCAGCGGCGCGCAGCGGCGCACAGCGGCTGACGCACAGCGCGCGCAGCGGCGTAAACCTGGGCATTCAACGTACAGAAAGGTCGGAAATGACTGTCACTCACACGCGGATGGGCCACGTCTACCAGCTCGCCACCGGCGGCTACCGGGGCCTCAAGACCGTGGAGGACTACCTCCAGCGCAGCAGTGTGCCCTCCGACCTGCTGGAACTGATTCGCATCCGGGTCAGCCAGATCAACGGCTGCGGACTCTGCGTGGACCTGCACTCGCACCGGGCGCAGGCCACGGGTGAGAGCCACGAGCGCCTGTGGTCCCTGGCGGCCTGGCGGGACACCCCGTTCTTCACCGATCAGGAACGCGCCGCGCTCGCGCTCGCCGAGGCGACCACCCGTATCGCCGACAACCCGGACGGCGTTCCCGATGACGTCTGGACGCAGGCGGCCGAGCACTTCAGCGAGGAACAACTGGCCGCACTGGTCATGGCGATCGCCTCGGTCAACGCCTGGAACCGGATCAACGTGGCCACCCGCCAGACGGCCGGCTCCTTCCGCAACGTCGGCACTTTACGGTGACGGCGGCGGAAGTCCGACCACGAGGCCGCCCGCCGGACGGAACGCCGTCTGCCACTACGAGCGGTGTCCTTCGGCCGTCCTGAACGCCGGCCACCCGCACGGGTCCGACCGCGCACGGGACCCAGCACCGGATGTGACGCAGGTTCAGGATGTGGCCGTGGAGGCCTGGCGGAGCTGGCGGGTACATGGCTACCCTGCTCCCGGACCGGACCAACCACCGGTCGTACCGGGCTCGTTGGGCCACCCGGCCCCGGGCTGACCGCACGGAACCAGAGGAGTGTCCATGCCCCGCTCTTCCCGCTCCGCCCGCCCCACCGGTACCACCAGATCCACCTCGCTCCGCCGGCTGCCGCTCGCGGCCGCGCTCGCCGCCGCGACCGCCCTGGTCGCCGGCGTCGCCGCGCCCGCCTACGCGGCCGGACCCGCCCCTGTTGCCCCTGTCGTCGAGGGCCGTACGGCCTTCCACCCCGACCGCGACTTCGCCGGCTCCACCGTCGCCGCCCACGAGGGCCGCTCCGGCGCCGCTCCCCTCGCCCGACTCGCCGTCACCCAGACCGCGGGCCTGGACGTCGCCAGCTACCAGGGCAACGTGAACTGGCCGTCGGTGGCCGCGGGCGGCGCCCGCTTCGCCTACGTCAAGGCCACCGAGGGAACCAGCTACACCAACCCGTACTTCGCCCAGCAGTACAACGGCTCCTACAACTCCGGCCTGATCCGCGGCGCCTACCACTTCGCGCTGCCGAACAACACCTCCGGCTCCGCCCAGGCCAACTACTTCGTCGACCACGGCGGCGGCTGGTCCGCCGACGGCAGGACCCTGCCGCCCGCCCTGGACATCGAGTACAACCCGTACGGCGCGACCTGCTACGGCCTCAGCCAGAGCGCCATGGTCAGCTGGATCCGCTCCTTCAGCGACACCGTGCACTCCCGCACCGGCCGGTACCCCACGATCTACACCACCACCAACTGGTGGTCGACCTGCACCGGCAACTACGGCGGCTTCGGCGCCACCAACCCGCTCTGGATAGCCCGCTACGCCTCCACCGTCGGCACCCTGCCGAACGGCTGGAGCTACCAGACCTTCTGGCAGTACTCCGACTCCGGCACCTTCCCCGGCGACCAGGACCTCTTCAACGGCGCCACCGACCGGCTGAGCGCGCTCGCGCTCGGCTAGCGGTCCCGAACACCGGAGCGGCTCCCGGCCCCCGAGGCGGGTGCCGGGAGCCGCTCCCGGCCCCTCAGCGCGGATCGACCGGCCACGGGGCGGACACCGGGCCCTGCGGCTCGAGGCCCCGCCCGCCGGTGGCCCGCGCGGTCAGCGGATCACCGGCAGCACCGGCGCCGCACTGCGGCCCGCCGCGGCCTCGATGAAGGCCACCGGATCGGCGACCTCGGCCAGCAGGACGCGGGTGAAGTCGAGGGCTCCCCGGGCGGGCGGCGGACCGCCGACCGCGGCGATCAGGTCGAGCAGGTGGACGGTCGCCTCCATCAGCGCCACCTCCCCCAGCGCCCCCACCGTGACGCTGCCGAGCAGCGGGTGCGCCACCGCGGTGTCGGGCGGCAGGTCCGCGAGTCCGGCCAGGGCGGCCGGCCCCTCGACGCCGAACCGGGCGATCAGCACGGCCGGTTCGACCGCCCGCGCCGATGCCTTCGCCGTCTCGGCGACCTGCCCGGCGGCGGTGTGGGCGATCCCGTCCGGCCGGTTGTAGGCCCGCAGGATGCCGGCCCCGCTGCTCACCTCGGCCGGGCCCTCCCGCACCGCCGTGCGCAGCCCCGTGAACATCTCCGGCACCGGCGCCACGTGGGCGTACAGGTCCCGCACGGTCCAGTCGGGCAGCCTGGTGGGGCGTTCCCAGTCCTCGGCGGCGAGCGCCGACCCGCGCTCGGCCCAGGAGGCCCACGCCTCGGCCAACAGCACTCGCACGCGGTCGGTCTGACGGATCATCGGCTCTTCCTTCCGTACGGCGGTCACCGGTGCCGCCCACGCTACCCGGACGCCCCGGTAAACCACTTGCGGCCGCTGAGCCGCGACCGCCACGATCGGGCCCATGACCTCCTCTCCGACCCGCCCGCTGCCCGTGACCGCTGCCGTCCCGGCGCCGGTCCGACAGCAGCCCGGCTGCCCGCGGAGGCGCGATCCCGGCCTGACGTGAGCGCCGCGCTGGTCGCGGGGCTGCTCGCCGGGCTGGGCGTCGCCGTGCCGGTGGGGGCCGTCGGGGCCTATCTGGTGTCGCTCACCGCGCGCACCTCGCTGCGCACCGGCGTCCATGCCGCCCTCGGCGTGGCCACCGCGGACGGGCTGTACGCGCTGGTCGCGGCCGTCGGCGGCACCGGCATCGCGCCGCTGCTCGAGCCGGTCGCCGGACCGCTGCGGTTCGTCTCGGCCCTGGTGCTGCTCGCCCTCGCGGTCCGTACCGCCGCCACCGCCCTGCGTCACCGTCGCGCCACCGCCGCGCGGGGGGCCGGCGCGCCTCCCGACGGGGCGCCACCGGTCCGGGCGGCTCCGCCCTGGGCGCCGGCGGACGGGACAGCACGCGGGGCCGGCACACCGCCCCGGGCCGGGGCGCCGCTGCAGGCTCCGCGACCGCTGCGGGCCTACCTGACCCTGCTCGGGGTCACCCTGCTGAACCCGCTGACCGTGCTGTACTTCGCCGCCCTGGTCCTGGGCGGCGGAGGCCGGTCCGGCGCGACCTCGGGCCCGTTGGCCCGGGCGGCCTTCACCGCCGGCGTCTTCGCCGCCTCGGCCGGCTGGCAACTGCTGCTGGCCGCCGGCGGGACGTTGCTCGGCCGGGCGCTGACCGGTTCGCGCGGCCGCCTGTTCACCGCCCTGGGCTCGGCCGCCCTGGTCGGCGGGCTCGCCGTGCGGCTGCTGCTGACCGCCGGCTGAGACCCGGCCGCCGGAGCCCCCTCCCCCGGCCCCCGAACCAACGCCGCCGCCCCACCCCGCCCCGCCCGTACCACCGCCCCGCTGCCCACTGCCGCCCCCACCAACGCCCCGCTCCCCCTGCCGCCCTTCAACACCCCCGCCTCCCACCATCCGACACCCACCCCGCCCCCGACTACGCTGCGTCACCGCCCGCGCCCCCACCGACGCCTGTTTGCCACCCATTCGTCCCTTGTATCCTGGTCTCGTATCCGCTGCGTAACCCGCCCCGTCCGGCCGACCGGCCCAGGAGCGGCCGACGACGCCGGCACCGACCCGGAGGAGCGCGGACATGGCCGAGCAGGACAGCCCCGAGAAGCGGGGACGCCTCAGTCGCCCCCTGGTGCTCCGCGCCGCCGTGGCGCTGGTCGACCGCGAGGGCCTGGGCGCCCTGACCATGCGCAGGCTGGCGGCCGAACTCGGGGTCGAGTCGATGGCGCTGTACCGCTACACCCCCGGCAAGGAGGGCCTGCTCGACGGCCTGGTCGAGGCGTACTTCGCCGAGGTCAACACCCGGCTGCGGATCAGCTCCGGTGGCGATGACCACGAGCCCGAGTGGCGCCGGGAACTGCGCCGGATCGCCCGGGCGTTCGCGGCCGTCGCGCACGCCCACCCCCAGATCCTGCCGCTGGTGGCGACCCGGCCGCTGGCCGTGCCGGTGGCCCGCCGCCCCGCCCCGGTGCTCGACCTCACCGAGCACATCCTCTCGGTGCTCGTGCGGGCCGGTTTCGACGACGCCAGCGCGCTGACCGTCTACCGCACCTTCGTGGCCTGGAACCTCGGCAGCCTGCTGGTGGACAAGCGCCAGGTGGTGGACAACCCGGACGACCCGGATCCCGTGCTCCGCCTGGGCCTGCACCGGCTGCCCGCCGCCGAGTACCCGCGGTTGCGCTCGATGGTGCCCAGGTTCGCCGACTTCGACGACGACCGCGAGATGCTGGACGGTCTGGACAGCTTGCTGAACGGGGTGCCGGAACCGCTTCTTGACTCGTTCTACGGCGACGGCACATCCTGAGGTATACGAGGTACACGTCGGACATATCCGTTCATCCGCTCGTCAGTACGGCGCCGGACGGGCCCGGCCCGCGGCGCCCGGAAGAAGTCACCATGTCCGCCGTCCCATCCGCACAACCTCCCGTGCCACCGCGGCACGACATCATCCAGCTCCGCGTCACCGCCGACGACGCGGACACGCTGCTCGCCCTGCTGCGCCACACCCGTCCCGACACCGGCGGCCGCCCGCACGTCGAGGCCGACGGCAGGATCGGCATCGACGTCTACGTCCCGGAGGACCGGGTCGCGACCCTCGAGCGCGAGGGCGTGACGGTCACCCGCATCGGGCACGCCAGCGAGGCCGGGCGCGCCGCCCAGGCCGAGGTCGGCACCGGTGACCGGTTCGCCGCCGACGACGCCGTCCCGCACGGCCTGGCCGCGAAGCTCGCGGGCTGAGGCGGGAGGCCGTCATGTCGTACCTGAACATCACCGAGGTGGAGTCCGCCGTGACCAGCCTGGCCACCGCCCACCCCGGTACGTCCCGGCTCATCACCCTGCCCGAGCCCTCGATCGAGGGCCGCACCGCCCACGCCCTGCAGATCGGAGCCGCCGCCCCGATCCCGAAGAGCTGCGTGATGATCATCGGCGGTGTGCACGCCCGTGAGTGGGGCAGTTGCGAGATCCTCGTCCACCTCGCCGCCGACCTGCTGGAGGCCTTCGAGGCCGGCACCGGCCTCGGCTACGGAGGCACCTCCTTCACCGCCGCCCAGGTCCGGGGGCTGCTCGAACGGCTGGACCTCGTGGTCTTCCCGCTCGTCAACCCGGACGGCCGGCTGCACAGCCAGACCGTCGACCCGATGTGGCGCAAGAACCGCAACGCGGCCTACTCCGGCGGCAGTTCGAACCCGGCCTGCACCGGCGTCGACATCAACCGCAACTACGACTTCCTGTTCGACTTCGGCACCGCCTTCGCGCCGACCGCCACCCCGCAGGTGTCGGCCGACCCGTGCGACCCGCAGGTCTACGAGGGCCCCGGCCCGTTCTCCGAGCCCGAGACCCGCAACGTCCGCTGGCTGCTCGACCAGTTCCCGCGGACCCGCTGGTTCGTCGACGTGCACAGCTACTCCCAGGACATGCTCTACAACTGGGGCGACGACGAGAACCAGTCGGCCGATCCCGACATGAACTTCCGCAACGCCCACTACGACGGCACCCGCGGCCTGCCCGGCGACGACTACGCCGAGTACATCCCCAAGGACGACGCCGACACCGCGCTGCACCTCGCCGAGGCGTTCTGCCAGGGCGTCCACGGCGTTCGCGGCATCACCTACACGCCGCTGAGCGGGTTCCACCTGTACCCGACCAGCGGCACCAGTGACGACTACGTCTACTCCCGCCACTTCACCGACCCCGACCAGGGCAAGGTGCTCGGCTTCACCGTCGAGTGGGGCGTGAAGTCCTTCCACCCGCCGTGGGCGGAGATGGAGCGGATCGTGCTCGACGTGGACGCCGGGCTCGTGCAGTTCTGCCTGGCCACCACCTGACCCACGGGCCCTCGCCCGAGCCACGAGCCGTCGCCCGACCCACGAGCCGCGCCCGAGCCACGAGCCGTCGCCCGACCCACGAGCCGCGCCCGACAGCGGGGCGGCGGGCGCGCCCCCCCGGGGCGCCGGGCGCCGCCGCAGGATCCCCCGCGACACGTGCGCAAACAACGCAAGCA
>NZ_JBEPAK010000162.1:0-15986 GCF_040298565.1 Kitasatospora sp. NPDC001539
CGGCGTGGTCGAGATCGCGACGGCCATCCGGGTGCACGCCCACGCCAAGCAGCTCCCGTCGGGGGCCTGACCGGCCGGGCCCGCGCCCGGCCGGGCCGCCGCGACCGGCTGGGCTCACTCGCCGGCTACCGGACGCGGCACCCCCGCTGCCGCCCCGCCGTCACGGCCGGGGCGCGTAGCCGAGCCGGAAGGTGGCGGCCTCCAGCCGGTCCGGGCCGAGCCGGACGTCCGTCAGCCGCTCGGCGAGGGCGAACGCGGCCTCGGTGTGCAGGTCGCCGTTCTCCCCGTCCAGTTCGAAGCCGCAGGCCGTCAGCAGTTCCGCGGTGCCCGGCGCTTCGGCGTCCGTGCCGTGCCGCTCGCCGGCGAAGAGCGGCTCGAAGTCCAGCCGGCAGGTGCCCTGCTCCCACCAGTGGAAGTGGTCCACCGCGTTGACGTTCCGGAAGTGCGAGACCAGCCGGGTGCCCTCGGCGAGCCGGGGGACGACCTCGTTCAGGCTGCCGAGGTAGCCGTACGGCTCGACCGCGAGGGCCCAGCCGTCGAGTTCGGTGACGGCGACGAGGACGCGCTCCTCGTCCGCGTCGAACAACTCCTCGGCCTCCTCGTCCTCCCCGTCCTCGAAGGCCTCCCAGGCGGCGAGCACCGCGTCGAGCCCGGTGACCTCCCGGCCGGTCAGGGCGTCGAAGCGGCGGAGCAGTTCGCTCGCGTCGATGCCCTCGACCTGGGTGAGGCAGTAGGCCTCGCCCAGGGCGGGGTAGCGCTTGTCGAACCAGGTGTAGTCGGCGGCGTGTGCGGCGGTCATGCGCAGGATGCTGCCACAGGCCACCGACGGCCCCGGCCGCGCCCCCGGACGGCTGTTCCGGGGGAGTCTTCCGGGCGGCTCCCCCGAGCACCGGACCCGTCGCTCGCCCGGGAGCTCGCCCGAGGGCTCGCCCGATCGTCAGTGCCACGCCGGCGCGTCGGTCCCCCAGCGCCCGGGCGGACGGGCCCAGTCGGCGGGGCCGCCTTCGTAGCCGATGGGCGGCAGGGCGTGCCGCAGCCGGCCGTACGCCGAGTCGGTCTCGGCGAGCCAGCGTGACGGGTCGTAGGGTTCGGCGCCGTGCCGCGCCTCGGCGGGCGCGTCAAGCTCGATGCCGTGCAGCAGCCACGAGGCGGTGCCGGCCAGGGAGAAGCGCAGGTGGCGGCCGCCGGGGCGGCGGGTCCGCTGGTCGGTGAGGGCGCGCAGGACGGCGGCGGCGATCAGGTAGCCGGTGCCGTGGTCGAGGGCCTGGGCGGGCAGGACGCCCGGGTGGCCGTCGGGTCCCGCCTCGTGGGCGGCGATGCCGACACCGGCCTGGACCAGGCTGTCGAAGCCCCGGCGGCCGGACCAGGGCCCGGACCAGCCCCAGGCGCAGAGCTGGGCGACGATCAGGTCGGGCCGGCGGGCGAGCAGGGCGTCCGGGGCGAGGCCGTGGGCGTCGAGGGCGCCGGGGCGGTAGGCGGTGACGACGACGTCGGCGGTGGCGAGCAGGCCCTCGAAGACGGCGCGGTCCCCGGGCTCGGCCAGGTCGAGGCAGGTGGAGCGCTTGCCGAAGCCGGTGTCCGCGTGGGCGTCGTCGGCCTCGGGCAGCCGGGGCGAGTCGATCCGCAGGACGTCGGCGCCGAGCAGGGCGAGGGTGCGGGTGGCGACCGGTCCGGCGATGACCCGGGTGAGGTCGAGCACCCGGACGCCGGCGGCGGGCCGGTCCACCGGGGCCGCCCCGAGGGGACGGGCGGTCGCGATGCCGGAATCCCGGGACTCCACCAGGGGGTGCACGGTCGCACTCACCGGCGCGACCGCCACGGCGAGCGCCCCCGCTGCGTACGCGCGCTCCTGTACCTGCTCGGCCGGGAGCTTGCCGAGCACCGCGGCGAGCTGCTCGGGCCCGGCCTCCGGGTCGAGGTCGAGGGCGGCGAGCAGCCGGGCGCGGTGGTGCGGATAGTTCGCGTGGGTGCGGACCCAGCCGTCGGCGGCCCGCCAGAACCCCGAGTGCGGGGCGAAGGTGACGGGTGCGCGGCCGCCGACGGTGAGGTGCCGCTCGCTGACGAACGCGGTGGCGACGGCCCCCTCGTCCACCCGGACGGCCGGGACGGACCCGCCGGCGCGGTACGCGGCCAGCTCGGCGGCGGCCAGCGAGCAGGCGGCCACCGTCGCCCGGGCGAGCCGGCGCACCGGCAGTCCCGAGGGCAGGACGTCCTGCGGGCCGTGGAAGCCCACGCGCGCCAGGAGCTCGGCCGGTCCGCCGAGCGCGGCCCAGGCGTCGGCGGTCGGGCGGTCGGTGGGCTCGGGCTCGGGCCCGCCGGCGGGAACGGAGCCGGTCTCGGGTGCGGGCTCGGACGCGGACGCGTGCTCGGACGGCATCGGACGATCGGTCATGTCCCGCATTCTGCTCCGCTTCCCGGTCCCCCGCCGTGACGCCCGCCACCAGGCCCCGGCACGAGGCGGTCGGTGGGCGGCCCGCTGCCCGCCACCGGGTCACCGTCTCGTGTGCCGGGTGGGCGGACCTCGGTACGGATCCGGACTGCCCGCGCGGCAGGGGCTCGAAGCCGGACCGGGGTTCGGAACCGGCCCGGGGCCGTGCGGACCGGGTCCCGGGGCCGGGGCTCAGAAGGTGAAGCGCAGCGAGCGGATCCGGTGGTCGAAGCTGGACGGGACGAGGTCCGGCTCTCCGACGGACCGGACCGCGGGCAGCCGGGTGTACAGCTCGCGCAGCAGCACCGCCATCTCCTGCCGGGCCAGGTGGGCGCCGAGGCAGTAGTGCGGTCCGCCCCCGCCGAAGCCGAGGTGGGGGTTGGGGCTGCGGGTGATGTCGAAGGCGTCCGGGTCGGGGAAGACCGTCTCGTCGCGGTTGGCCGAGCCGTAGTAGAGCGCGACCTTCTCCCCGGCCCGCAGCAGCGGGCCGCCCGGGCCGCCCAGCTCGTGGTCCACGGCGAGGGTGCGGCGGAACTGGATGATCGGCGTGGAGTGGCGCACGATCTCGTCCACCGCGCCGTCGAGCCGTCCGTCCAGGTCGCCGAGGAGCAGGGCACGCTGCTCGGGGTGCGCGGTCAGCAGGTGCAGGCCGTGGGACAGCGCGTTGCGGGTGGTCTCCACCCCGGCGACCAGCAGCAGGGTGAAGAAGGCGCCGAGCTCTCGGCCGGTCAGCCGCCGGCCGTCGACGTCGGCGGTGACCAGTGCGGAGATCAGGTCCTCGGCCGGCCGGCGGCGGCGCTCTCGACCGATCCCGGCGACGATGCCCTGCATCCGGGCGAGCGCCGCCAGCCCGCGGCCGGGTACCCGGAGCCGGCGGCGCGGACGGGCCACTCCGATGTCCGCGGAGCTGCGGTCGACCAGCGCGAGGATGGCCCGGCGCGGCTCCTCGGGGATGCCCATCATGGTGCAGATCACCTGGAACGGGAGCTGGGCGGCGACCGCGCCGACGAAGTCCTCGGGCCGGCTCCGCTCGACCTCGTCCACCAGGGCGGTGGCGATCCGGTGGACGTCCTCCTCGACCCGGCCGAGCAGCCTCGGGGTGAAGGCCTGCGAGACGATCCGACGCAGCTGGGCGTGGCGGGGCGCGTCCAGGTTGACCATCGAGTCGCCGAAGAGCACCCGCACCCAGCGGGCCGGCTCGGGGGTGGTCACGCCGGGGCCGGAGAGGAAGACCGCGGGGGTGCGGCTGGCCTCGACCACGTCGGCGTGCCGCACGAGCGCGTGGAAGCCCCGGCCGGTGGCGCGTTCGCCGAAGTACGCCGGGGCGGGCCGGCGGCGCAGCTCGGCGAAGGCGGCGGACCGCACGGCGGCGGGCAGCTGCCAGAAGCGCGGGTCGGCGAGGTCAGGACCGGAGCCTGCCGAACCGGACGCTGCGGGGTTGGGAACCGCGGGGCCGGACGGTGCGGGGTCGGCGGAGGTCGAGGGGGAAGTCTCCGCCGGGGTGTTCATCAGGTGCCTCCTGCGTCGGTCCGTTGGGCGCCGCCCGGGACGCACATGGCGTGGCGACGTGTGCACAGTTAGTGAGCACGGGGTGTGTGCTGTCAAGCCGCATCGACCGAGCCGCCGAAGGGTGGTATGAGCGGTTGATCGGCTCACCCGCCGTCGCGGGAGGCCGCTGCCCGACCCGGCAGGGCCGCCGCCGAGGGCCCGGTCCGCCGGGCCGCCGCCGAGGGGTCGGGCATGGTCTCACGCGACGGAACCGGCCAATACCGGAGGGTGCGGTCCGAGGCCGGCAGGGCGGGTGCGACGATGAGTGCCATCGTGATGACCGACCGGATCCGCCTGCTGCGCGCCGCGGTCTTCGCCGCGCTGTGCGTGGCGATGGCCGCCACGGCGCACGTCGCCATGGGCGGGGCCGGGGTCTCGCCGGCCGTGCTGCTCGGCGCGCTCGCGGCGGTCCTCGGCCTGACCTGGCTGCTGGCCGGGCAGCGGCGCGGGCTCCGGGTGATCAGCGCCTGGATGGTCGTGGCGCAGAGCGCGCTGCACCTGCTGTTCGAGCAGGCCGGGTCGTCCGGCCGCGGGAGCGGTGGCCTCGGCCGGCTCTCCGGCACGGACTGGACGGCCCTGCTGCTCTGCAACCCGGCCCGCGTGCCGGGCGGACTCTCCCCCGTCGAGCTGGCGAGGATGGCCGGGCTCGACCCGGACGCCCCGCCGACGACCGGCGCTCTGCCGCCGATGGCGGGGATGCACCACGGCTACGGGGCGGCGGCCGGCGCGGCCGACGGGATGGCCGCGGACACGGGCGTGTCCGGGATGACGGTCATGTCCGGAACCATGGACATGCCCGGCATGTCGCACGCGATGCCCGCGGGGGCGTCCGGCGGGGTGCCCGGCGGCGTGGCCCACGGACTCCCCGGGGGCGTGTCCGACGGCATGGCCCACGGAATGGCCCACGGCATGTCGCCGGGGATGGCCGTCGCCCACGTGCTGGCGGCGCTGGCCTGTGCGCTGCTGCTCTGGCGCGGCGACGTGGCCCTGGTGCGGCTCTTCGAGCTGCTCGGCGCGCTCGGGGGCGTGGTCGCGGGGGCGCTGCTGCTCCCGCTGCTGGCCCTGTTCGCCGGCCCCTTCGGGTACCGTCCGCCGACGCCGCCCCGGCCCGCCCGCCGACCGGTCCGGCTGCCCCGGTCGGCGCTGCTCAGCCATGCCCTCGTCCGGCGCGGGCCGCCGGCGTTCGGTCTCGCCTGCTGACGCGCCCGCCGCGCTGACCCCCGACCGGTTCCGGTCGATTCCCGGCTGACCGGCCGATCCCGGCCGACCCCAGCCGATCCCGGCCGTTGCCGGGACTCCCGTGGCGGGCAGGTCGCCCCGCCGTGCCGCACCGCCCGGCCCACCGCCGCAGCGCCTCGTGCCGCTGCGCCGCCGTGGGGCGGGCGCACCGCGCCGTCGGGGCTCGGGCCCGCGTTCGCCGACGCCTCCCGCGCGGGGCGCGCCGTGCCACGCGAGCGCCCCTGGACGCCTGCGGCACCGCCCTGCGCGGCTCGCCGCTCCCGCCTTCTTCTCGGGACCCTGCCATGCCTCACTTCGACGGCGCACCGGCTCTGGCCGGCGCCACCGTCCTACCGCTCCACGCCCCCCGCGAGCCCCGCATCCTGCGGCCCCTGCGGAGCGCGACCGAACGGGCCTTGCTCCCCCAGCCCGGCCAGCAGCCCGGCCGACCACTCCGGCGACGGCCCCTCGGCGGCGCTCGCCCGCACCCGGCCGCGCAGCCGTTCGGCGCGCTCCAGCCACTCCCGGCAGCCGGTGCAGCGCGCGAGGTGCTTGTCCAGCCGGGTGTCCGACAGGCCGCTCGGCTCACCGTCCAGCCGGGCGGACAGAGCGGTACGGAATTGCGCGCATCTCATATGACCATCGTCCCGCACGGCCCACACGCCGGGACGGGGGCCCGGACGAAGGCCCGGGCAGCGGCCCGGACGGGGACTCGCGCGGGAGGCCGTCGTGGATGACGACCAGCTCACCGCGCTCGCGCTGACCGCCCGCTCCGGCCGCGCGGCGGACGTCGAGGCCTTCGTCCGCGCGACCCAGCGGGACGTGTGGCGCTTCGTCGCCCACCTGACGGACGTCCAGTCCGCGGACGACCTCGCCCAGGAGACCTTCCTGCGGGCCCTGCGCAGCCTGCCCGCCTTCGCCGGGCGCTCCTCGGCCCGCACCTGGCTGCTGTCCATCGCCCGGCGCACGGTGATCGACCGGTACCGGACGGCCGCCGCCCGGCCGCGCTGCGCGGCGCTGCCGGACTGGCAGGAGGCGGCGGAGCGGCAGGGGGACAGCCGGACGGCGGGCTTCGAGGACGGCATCGCCCTCGGGGACCTTCTCGACCGGGTGCCGGCGCAGCGCCGGGAGGCCTTCGTGCTGACCCAGGTGGTCGGGCTGAGCTACGCCGAGGCGGCCGAGGTCGCGGGTTGCCCGGTCGGCACCGTCCGCTCCCGAGTGGCCCGGGCCCGCGAGGAACTGGTCGCCCGGCTGCGGGCGGCCGAGGCCGGGGAGCTCGCGGCAGCCTGCTGAGCAGCGCCCCTCACCCCCTCCGTGAAAAATTCCCCCAAGTGTTCGGAACCGGAGCCCCCGCGCCCCCGACTGCTGTACCGGACCCCGCCGCCGAGGCGGTGCCCGGTCCAGCAGCGGGGGAACGGAGGACTCCATGTCGGCACAACCACCGTCCACTACGGCCGACCTGACGACGCATCAGTCCATGCAGGCCGACCGGTGGAGCCTGGTCGTGGCCGCCGGGCTGCTCTCGTTCGTCGCGATGCTCGACATGAACGTGGTCAACCTGGCGCTCACCGACATATCCGCCGGCCTGCACGTCTCCCCCGGGGTCGCCCAGTGGGCCGTCCTCGGTTACCAACTCCCCCTCGTGGCCCTGCTCCTGCCCGCCGGGCGGTGGCTGGACCAGGTCGGCACCCGGTCCGCGCTGCTGCTCGCGGTCGGCTGCTTCGCCGGCTGCAGCGTGCTGGCCGCGCTCGCCCCGTGGGCGGGGTGGCTGATCGCGGCGCGACTGCTGCAAGGCGCCTTCGGAGCCGTGCTGTTCGTCCTGATGCCGGTCCTGGCGGCGACGTCCGTCCGGCCCGAGCTGCGCGGACGGGCGATGAGCGTGCCCGCGACGCTCGGCCCGCTCGGCGCCGTCACCGGTCCGGTGGTCGGCGGCCTGCTGCTGGACCACCTCGGCTGGCGGGCGGTCTTCCTGGTCAAACTGCCGGTCTGCCTGGCGGCCGTCCTGATCGTGCGGCGGGACGCCCCGCGGCGCGGAGGACTCCGCCCGCCGGACCGCAGGTCGCTCGGGGACGCCACCCTGATCGGCGCCGCGGTGGCCGCCGTCCTGCTCGCCCTCACCCTGGCGCCGCGGGCCCCGCAGTGGCTGCTGCTGGCGCTGCCCGCCGTACCCCTGGCGCTGCTGTGGCTGCGCCGCCCCGGCGGCCGGCCGGTGGCCGAGGTGCTGCGGGCAGCCGGGACCGCCGGGGTGAACGCCTCGGTGCTCGCGCTCGCCGCCGGTTTCGCGGCCTGCCAGTACCTGCTGGTGCAGCACCTGCGCGGGCCGCTGGGTGAGAGCGCCACCGCCACCGCGCTGACCATGCTGGCCTTCCCGCTCGGGATGGTGCTGGCCGGTCGGCTCGGCGGCCGCTTGGCCGACCGCTGGGGTGCCCGGCCGACGGCCCTCACCGGCGCCGCCGTCACCACGGTCGGACTGGCGCTGCTCGTCCCGGTGGGCGCCGACTGGTCCGCGCCCGGCATCGCCGCGCGGCTCGCCGTCGCCGGTGCCGGGATGGGGCTCAACGGCGGCCCCACCCAGGCGCTCGTGATGTCCGCCTCCCCGCCCGCGAAACTGGCCACCGCCGGCTCCACCGTCCAACTCGCCCGCAGCCTCGGCTTCGCCCTCGGCCCGGCCCTGGCCACCGCCGCGGCCCTGGCGGGCGACCGCGCCACCACGGGCACCCGTTCGGGCATCGCCCTCGCCGCCGCGGTCGCCGCCACCGCCGTGCTCCTGCTCGCACTGCACCGACGCCCGCAGACCGCGGCGGCAGCACCCGTATCCGCACCACCGGAGGAAGTCCACCCATGACCGACACCGTCCACGACCCGGCCACGACCGGGCCCGCCCCCGAGGCACCGCGCTGCCCGTACGGGCACGACCGCGACGCCCCCGGGCCCGTCCCGCTGTACGGCCCGGCCTACAAGAGCGACCCGTACCCGCTCTACCGCCGGCTGCGCGAGACCGGGCCGGTGCACCGGGTGGAGTTCCCCAGCGGCATCCACGCCTGGCTGGTCACCGGCTACCGGGCCGCCCACGCGACCCTCAACGACCCCCGCCTGGGCAAGAACCACCGCCTGGGCAACGAGAACTGGCGCCGACTGGCGTCGATCATGCCCGAGCCGCAGCACTCCCAGCTCCAGGTCCACCTGCTGCACCAGGACCCGCCCGAGCACACCGCGATGCGCCGGCTGGTCCTGGACGCCTTCGCCCCGCGCCGGGTGGAGGCGCTGCGCCCGCGGCTGCGGGAGCTCGCGGACGCCCTGGTCGACGGGCTGCCCGCCACCGGCGGCGCCGACCTGGTGGCGGGCTTCGCGGCCCACTACCCGTTCCGGGTGCTGGCCGAAGTCATCGGCCTGCCCGAGGACCTGGCGAGCCGGTTCGACCGCGACTGGGGCAAGGTGGTGCAGCCCGTCGGGCCGCAGGACCCGGGCCGGCCCGCGTACGAGGCACGGCTGCGCGGCCTGCAGACGTACATCGCCGACGTCGTGCGGCGCAAGCGCGCCGACTCCCGGGCCCCCGGCTGGGCGGAGGACGAGGACCTGCTCGGCCGGCTGGTCGCGGCCCACGACGAGGGCGGGCTGAGCCGCGAGGAGCTCGACTCGATGGTGTTCCAGCTGCTGGTCGCCGGGCAGGAGCCGGTCACCAACCAGATCACCACCATGCTGATCACCCTGCTGCGCCACCCCGAGCAGCTCGCCGCACTGCGCGGGAGCCTCGACGAACCCGGCCGGCTCGCCCGCGCGGTGGAGGAACTGCTCCGCCACGACGCCGCGTTCGAGCTCACCACCTGGCGGTTCTTCGCCGAGGACAGCGACCTGTTCGGCACCCGCGTCCCCGCCGGCGACTCGGTGATCGTCTCGCTCTGCGCCGCGAACCGCGACGGACTGCAGTTCCCCGAGGCCGACAGCCTCGACCTCGACCGCACCCCCAACGCCCACCTGGCCTTCGGCCACGGCATCCACTACTGCCCGGGCGCGGCCCTGGCCAGGGCCGAACTCCAGGTCGCCGTCGCCACCCTGCTCAGCCGGCTGCCCGGGCTGCGCCCCGCCGACACGGCCGGGGACGGCCTGGACGAACTCGCCTGGATCCCCGCCGTCCTGGCCCGCGGGGTCAACCGGCTGCCGGTCGCCTACGACCGGCGCGTCTGAGTACCCGGCGTCCGAGTACCCGGCGCCTGCGCCCAGCCCGCGAACCGGGCAGCCCCCCGCCGGCCTCACGCAGCCGGCTCCACCCGCCCCACGCCCGTACGCCCACCCGCCCGTCCGCCCGTCCGCCCCAATCCGTGGAGGAGAACCGATCATGCCGCTCGTCGGCACCGCCCCCGCCGTCACCCGCACCGCCGAGCAGCGGTCGACGGCCCAGCTCGCCGCCCGCGTCCTGAGCCTGCTGCTGCCGCACCGCCGCGCCTCCGATCCGGATCTCGACGCCCGGCCCGAGCACTTCCCCTTCCAGCTCGCCCAGTTGGCCGACATCATCGACGCCGGCGAGCCGATCGTGTTCACCCTGCCGGGGTTCCCGTGCAAGTCGCCGAACCCGGCGAAGGTGCTGGGCCACCTGCCCGACGAGGGCGAACGGCTGTCGCTGACCTTCCTGGACGACCTGTGCGCCCGGATAGGCCGGATCCACCCGCCCGGCGCGCGGATCCTGATCTGCTCGGACGGGCACGTCTTCGGCGACCTGATCAACGTCTCCGACGAGCACATCGACGAGTACTCGGACGCGTTGACCGCGATGATCGAACGCGAGGGCCTGCGCCACCTCGCCACCTTCGACCTGCGGGCGGTGCTCGGCGACCTGCCGTACGACGAGAAGCGCGCCCTGGTGCACGAGCGGTACGCGCCCGGTGTCGAGGAGTTGCGCGAGCAGGTCCTGACCGAGGAGGAGACGCTGCGGCTCTACCGGGGCATCACCCGCTTCCTCACCGAGGACACCGCCGACTTCCCGGGCACCAGGTCGGCCCTCCAGCGGGAGTGCCGTCGCCGCGCGTACGGGGTGATCCAGCGCAGCCGCGCCTGGGGCGAGTTGATCGCCGAGCAGCACCCGCGGGCGGTCCGGCTGTCCATCCACCCGCAGCCGGCCGGGGCGCCTAAGTTCGGCATCCGGCTGCTGGCGGCGGCCGACGCCTGGATGACGCCCTGGCACTCGGCGGTGCTCCACCGACCGGACGGGACGTGGGAGTTGCGCCGCAACGAGGAGGCGGCGCGGCTCGGCCGGCTGGTCCTGCGCGAGGGCCGGCCGAGCCACTACGAGAGCGACGGCCACGGGAGGCCGCAGAGCGGCGGGAGTCGCTGGAGCCCGTCTCCGGACCGGGCCCTGGACGAGTAGTTCCGATGTCGGGCCGTGGTCGTGGGCGATCAGTGAGCTCGGGCCGGCCAGGGCCCAGGTGACGGGCAGCCCGCCCGGGGTGCACCCGAGGTGCAGCTTCAGGCCCCGGAACCAGCATGGATGCGAGCGGCTGTAGCCGTAGCCGGCCAGGGCGGAGCGGCGCACGGTGTGACAGCCCGACCACGGTGCTCGGGGCAGGTGATCATCGATCGGCACGTGGAGTGCCGTCAGAAGGGTGTCCAGCTCTTCGGTCGTCACAACCCGGTGCCGGACACCCTTCCTCCACGTCCGGAGCAGAACCCGCAGACCCAGCCGACTTCGGAACTGCTCGTCTAGCCCGGCGCGACGGCGTCCGCCGGGCTGCGGTGGTCGAAGGCGATCAGCGGATCGCCGGTGAGCGGGTGCTCGACCACGGCGGCCCGGACGCCGAAGACCTCGGCCAGCAGGTCGGCGGTCAGCACCTCGCGCGGTGGCCCGGACGCCACCAGGGTGCCCCGGTGCAGGACGTGCAGCCGGTCGCAGACCGAGGCCGCGGCGTTGAGGTCGTGCAGCGCGACCAGGGTGGTGCGGCGCTGCTCCCGGAGCAGGGCGAGGAGTTCGACCTGGTGCCGGACGTCCAGGTGGTTGGTCGGCTCGTCCAGGACCAGGACGTCCGGCTGCTGGGCGAGCGCACGGGCGAGCAGCACCCGCTGCCGTTCGCCGCCGGAGAGTTGGGCGAACCGGCGGTCGGCGGCCTCGGCCATGCCGACCCGGGCCAGCGCCTCGGCGGTGATCCGGTGGTCCTCGGCGTCGTCGGCCGCGAAGGCCCGCTTGTACGGGGTGCGGCCCATCGCGACCACCTCGCGCACGCTCAGCTCGAAGTCGCCGCCGCGCTCCTGGGGCAGCGCGCCGATGTGCCGGGCGGACTGCGCGGGCC
Source organism: Kitasatospora sp. NPDC001539 (assembly GCF_040298565.1). NCBI lineage: Bacteria > Bacillati > Actinomycetota > Actinomycetes > Kitasatosporales > Streptomycetaceae > Kitasatospora > Kitasatospora sp. NPDC001539. The sequence continues at coordinate 11,473 of NZ_JBEPAK010000162.1, forward strand.
GCAGGGCGGCGAGGTCGCGCCCGGCCAGCAGCACCCGGCCGACGCTCGGCCGCAGGTGCCGGTAGACGGTGCGCAGCAGGCTGGACTTGCCGCTGCCGTTGGGCCCGACCAGCCCGGCGATCTCGCCTTCCGCGGCGACCAGGTGGACCCCGGCCAGCACCGTCCGGCCGGCGAGGGCGACGCTCAGGTCCTCGATGGCGATCCTCAACTGCGCTCCAGTCGTCGGTCCAGCAGGTAGAGCAGGGTGGGCGCGCCGAGCACCGCGGTGACGACGCCGATCGGCAGTTCCTGGCCGTCCAGGGCGGTGCGGGCCACGGTGTCGACGACGACCAGCAGCACGGCACCGGTGAGCGCGGAGAGCGGTAGCAGCCGCCGGTGGTCGCCTCCGACGAGCAGCCGGCAGACGTGCGGCACCATGAGCCCGACGAAGCCGATCGCGCCGGAGACGGCGACCAGCACGCCGGTGAGGACGCTGGTGACGACGAACACCTCGCGGCGCAGCCGGGTGACGTCCACGCCGAGTCCGGCGGCGGTCTCGTCGCCCATCAGCATCGCGTTGAGTCCCCGGGCGCGGGCCTGGAGGAGCGCCAGACCGGCGGCCACCGCCACCGCCGGGACGGCGAGTTGGGCCCAGACGGCACCGCCGAGGCTGCCCATGAGCCAGAACAGCACGCCCCGGGTCTGCTGTTCGTCGCGGGTCTGCAGGACGAGGTAGCTGGTGATGCCGCCGAGGAACTGGGCGATGCCGATGCCCGCCAGGACCAACCGCAGCGGGGAGAAACCTCCGCCGCGCCGGGCCATCAGCCAGACCAGGGAGAACGCGGCGAGCGCGCCGGCGAACGCCGCCAGGGAGACGGTGAGGCCGAGCGCGCTGCCGAAGGAGAGTTCGATGCCGAGGGCGGTGCCGAGGACGATGGTGGCGACCGCCCCGAGGGAGGCTCCGGAGGAGATGCCGAGCAGGTAGGGGTCGGCGAGCGGGTTGCGGACCAGGGCCTGTACGGCGGTGCCGACCAGGCCGAGCCCGGCGCCCACCACGGCGGCCAACAGGGCGCGCGGCACCCGCAGCCGCCACACGATGAGGTCGTGGGTGCCCGGGCCGGGGGCCCGTCCGGTGAGGTGGTGGGCGACCACGGACCAGACGTCGCCGGGCGGGATGTCCACCGAGCCGAGCGAGACGGCGGCGGTCAGCGCGAGCAGCAGGGCGACGGTCAGCACGGCGGCCAGCGGCCCGGCCCGCAGGGTGCGGGCCGGGCGCGGGGCGGCAGCGGCAGCGGCAGCGGCGGCGGCGGCGGTGCCAGTGGCGGCCGCCGTACCGGCGGAGGGGGCCGGAGTCACCGTCTACTGACCGTTCTTGACGAGGTCGGGGTGGACGGCGGCGGCGATCTGCCGGACCGCGTCGGCGTTGCGCACCCCGGCGATGGTGGTCACCTCGGAGCCGAGCCGCACGAAGTGGCCCTCCTGAACGGCCTTGAGGTCCTTGGTCGCCGGGAAGCCCCGCAGGAACGCCTCGGCGTCGTCGAAGGCCTTGCGGGTGGCTTCCTCGGTGCCCCGGTTGCGCACGGACAGCTGGATCCAGTCGGGGTTCCTGGCGACGACGTCCTCCCAGGAGCCGGTTTTGAAGTCGGCGTCGCAGTCCGCGAACACGTTGCGGGCCCCGGCCAGGGTGATCACGGCGTTGGCGACCTGCCGGCCGCAGACCGCCACCGGCTGCTTGGTGCCGGCGTCGAAGTCGAAGACGAAGTAGCCGGGCCGCTTGTCCTCGGGCACTCCGGCGAGCGCGGTGCGGACCTCGCCGATCCGCTGCTCCATCCCGCTGACGAGTTCCTCGGCGCGGGCGGCGGTGCCGGTGACCGCCCCGAGCCGACGGAGGTCGTCCTCGATCCCGGCGAGGTCGGTGCGCGGCGCCTTGGCGGCCTTCGGGGTGCCGGCGCAGGCCGTCGACAGCAGGTAGACGTGCTGGATCCCGGCCGCCGCGAACTCCTCCTCGCCGGGCCCGGTGGCGCCGCCTCCCATCATCGGCATCGCGCCGAAGGTGTCGACGTACAGGTCGGCGCCGGAGCCGAGCAGCTTCTCCTTGGGGATGGTCTTGTCGCCGAGCACGGGCACCTTCGCGCCCTGGTCGGCGAGGTCGGCCGGCAGGGTGCCCTTGCCGGGCGGGAAGCCGGTGCCGATGACCCGGTCGCCCGCGCCGAGGCGCAGCAGCATCTCCAGGCCGGCCGCGTTGCTGGTGACGATCCGCGCCGGGCTCTTGGCGATCACGGTCTCCTTGCCGGCGCAGTCGGCGACCTTGACGGGGTACCCCCCGGCCGGGGCGGCCTGGGCGGTGACGGAGGCGTTCCCGCCCCCGCCGCCGCTTCCGCAGGCCGTGGCGAACAGGGCGACGGCGGCCGCGATACCGCAGACAACGCGAGGACGCATGACAACTCTCCTGGTCGGTGATCGTGCTGCGGGCCCACGCTGCGGACCCGGACCAGGTAGTCGGACGGTATGCCCGGCCGGTTCCCGCCGGATCTCCGCTTTCCGCGCCACCGACCGGCCTCCCACGACGGCTCGACGTGGCGGGCGGCGCCCGGCGCGTAGGGTGGCCGGATGGCCGAACCCACCGCGCCGCGCGACGACCTCGACCTGCCCGTGCCGCTCGGACCGCACCCGCCGCGCCGGGTGGTCTCGCTGGTGCCCTCGCTGACCGAGGCGGTCGCCGCCACCGCCACCGGTCTGCTGGTCGGCGCCACGAACTGGTGCAGCCACCCCGCCGACCTGGCCGTCAGCCGGATCGGCGGCACCAAGAACCCGGACGTACCGGGCGTCCTCGCACTCGGGCCGGACCTGGTGCTGGCCAACGACGAGGAGAACCGGCGCCCCGACCTGGACGCGCTCCGGGCCGCCGGGGTGCCGGTGTGGGTCACCGACATCCGCACCCTGGACGACGCGTTCCGCTCGCTGGACCGGCTGCTCACCACCGCCTGCGGGCTGCCCCGCCCGGCCTGGCTGGACGAGGCGGAGGCGGCCTGGCGCGACGTACGGCCGGTGGCGGACGGTCCGCGGGCCGTCGTGCCGATCTGGCGCCGCCCGTGGATGGTGCTCGGTCGCGACACCTTCGCCGGGGACCTGCTGCGCCGCCTGGGCGTGCGGCTCGTCCACGCCGACCACCCGGAGCGCTACCCCGCCGTGCCGCTGCCCGAACTCCTCGCCAAACGGCCGGACTTGGTGGTGCTGCCGGACGAGCCGTACCGCTTCACCGCCGCGGACGGCCCGGAGGCGTTCCCGGGAGTTCCGGCGGCGCTGGTCAGCGGACGGCACCTGACCTGGTACGGCCCCTCCCTGGTCACCGCTCCGACGGTGCTGCGGGCGGCGCTCGACCACCCGTTCACATCGGGCTCGGTAGGCACATCGTAGGATGACCGCCACTCGCCGGACCGCCGGCGACAAGTGGGGGGAACCACATGAAGCCGAGCACCGTCCGGCGGGCACTGATCCTGGTGTCCGCCACCGCCGTCTCGACCGCCGTCCTCACGGGCTGCGGCACCGAGCACACCGACGGCCGCCAGAACACGGCGGCCGCCCCGCCGACGGCCGCGACCGCCACGCCGGCCGACACACCCAGCGCGAGCCCGTCCGCGAGCGCCGCCCCGACGCCGACCGACTCCGCGACGGGCGGCCCCAGCGCCTCGCGCAGCGCAAGCGCGAGCCCCGGGGCGGGCAGGTCGGCGAAGGCCTCACCGAGCACCCAGCCGGGCAACGCCAAGCCCGCCGCCGGCAACGCGGCCGCCGCGCCCACCACCCAACCGCCGGTCGCCAAGCCCGTCATCGCCGCGCCCGTGCCGACCGCCAAGCCCGGCGCGGTGGCGCTCCCGCCGCCGCCCGCACCGCCGGCGCCGCACGTCCCGCCGCTGCAGAGCGGCTGCCAGCCCAGCAAGCCGCAGCCCGACGAGCCCAAGGCGGCCGTCGCCGCAGCCCTGACGGCGGCGGCGGGCCAGGCCCGGTCGCTCACCCTCAGCTTGGGCGGCACCGACAAGCTCCCGCCGCTGCCGGTCAACCTGGTCAAGGCGATCGCCTGGCAGGAGAGCGGCTGGCAGTCCGGCATCCTCGCCTGCGACGGCGGGATCGGCACCATGCAGGTCATGCCGAACACGGTCAGCTGGATGAACGGAAAGTTCGGCACCACCTCCGATCCCAAGACTCTCACCGGGAACGTCCAGCTCGGCACCCAGCTGCTCGACTGGCTGGTCGCCTACTACGCCGACTCCTCCTTCGGCGGCAAGTACGACCTCTCCCCCGACCCGGCCACCGGCAAGACGCCGCTGCTCGACCTGGTCATCTCCGCGTACAACGCGGGCGCGGGCAACGTGCACTACAACACCGTCACCGACCCGGCCACGGGCGAGGTCGTCGGCAGCCTGGTCATTCCGAACCCGCAGTACGTGGCCAATGTCAAGGCACTGATGTCCGGCCAGCCGTGGAACAAGGCGGGCTGACGGCCTCCGGCGGCAGCGGCAGGGCCCGGGACGCGCACG
>NZ_JBEPAK010000163.1:0-15937 GCF_040298565.1 Kitasatospora sp. NPDC001539
TCCGGGGTGGGGCCATCGGTCGCGGGGGGCCGCGCCCACCGATCTGGTCCGCCGGTACTGGCCGTGGGGGGGTGCGGGGGCTGCGGCGGGAGGGCGGGGGCTGCCGGGGGCGCCGGGGGCGCCGTCGCCGGTGCGACGGGTGCGGCCGGTGCGGGCGGCGCGGCCGGCGCCGGCGGGGTGGCAGGCGCAGGGGCAGGGGTCGGGGGCAGCGGGGCGGCCGGGGAGCCGATCACCGGGAGGTCCGGCAGCGTCGGCTCGTGGTCCTCGTCGTTCTCCTGGCTCCGGTGGCTCTCCTGGCCCCCGGCCGCCGCGGCTGCCCGGGAGGCGGCCGGCGTGATCACGGGGAGGTCCAGCGCGGTGGGCGTCTCCTCGAACTCCTCCACCGGAACGGCGGGCGGGTCGATCGGCAGCACCGCGACGGTGATGTTGTCGTGCCCGCCGGCCGCGACCGCGAACTTCACCAGGGTCTGTGCCGCCGCGAGCGGTTCGGTACGGGCGTCCGGACGGACGTAGTACGCCAGGTCGGTGGCCGCCTCGGCGTAGTTCCACAGGCCGTCGGTGCAGATCAGCAGCACCCCGGGGACGTGCGGGGTGAAGTCGAGGGTGTGCGGCACGACCTCCTCGGCGTCGGCGCCGAGCCAGCCGGTGATCGCGTGGGCGCGCGGGTCGGCGTAGGCCTCGGCCTCCGCCATCAGCCCGGCCTCGACCATCCGGGCCGCCCAGGAGTCGTCCTGGGTGAGCCGGAAGGGCTCGGCGGCGGCGCGGTCGTCCGGGATCCAGTAGGCCCGGGTGTCGCCGACCCAGCCGATGGTGACCCGGCCGCCGGCCGCGATGGCGCTGACGTAGGTGCAGGCGGGTGCGTTGAGGTCGGGCCGGGCCGGGCCGGCACCGTCGGCGGCGAGGGCGGCGACGGCCTTGGCGGCGTCGGCGATCGCGGCGCGCATCGCCTCGTTCGGGTCCCGGCCGGCCTCCAGGGAGGTGAGCAGGGACTCCGAGGCGGCGTCGACGGCCGTCTCGGAGGCCTCGTCGGGGCGGTCGGAGGAGGAGACGCCGTCGCACACCACGGCGACCACGACCGGCTCGCCGCCGGGCAGGGAGGTGGCGGCGACGGTGAAGCAGTCCTCGTTGCGGTGGTGGCGCACGCCGCGGTCGCTGACGCCGGCGACGCCCGCGAGGGCCTTCTCCATGTGGTCGCGCGGCCGCGGCTGGGCGCTGCCGCAGCCCTCGCAGTAGCCGTCCGCGCCGACCTGTGCCTGACCGCAGGTCGCGCAGACCGGCCCGCGCTGCGGCGGGACGGCCTCACCGTGGGCGGCGGCCCAGGTGGCGGGCATCGCGCCCGGGGCCGCCCGGCCGTCCCGGCCGACCCCGCAGCGCCCGCAGTAGGCGTCCTCCGGGTCCATCGGCTCGGTACAGCTCGGGCACTCGGTCTGCTGCGGCATCGGCTACACCCACGTCCTGGGGCGGGCCCGGTTGGCCCGTTCCACCATCTCGATCCTGGTCTCGGCCCGGTCGGCCAACCGGGCGAGTACCCGGTATGACTGTTCCAAGGCGAAGCGCAGTTCCCGCTCCGCGGCGGGTCGTCCCAGCACCACGGGGGTGCCGGCCTGCTCGGCGCCGGCCGCCCCCGCGGTGACCCAGCCGAGGGCGGCGCCGAGCACCTCGACGGAGAGCTCCTCACGGCGGCGGTCGTCGAGCCGAAGTGCCGTCAGCTGGTCGGAGCTCGCGCGGAGGTCGGCGGCGAGCGGGTCGGTGGCGGCGCGCTCGCGCAGCCGGGCGCGGACGGCGGCGATCCGGGCGGCGGTGTACTGGCTGGAGGTGGCCGGGACGGACTCCAGCACCTGCACCGCGCCGGGCCGGTCGCCCTCGGCGAGGCGGACCCGGGCGAGGCCGAAGCCGGCGCCGAGGTAGGCCCGGTCGGTGGCCCACACCAGCCGGTAGAACTCGGCGGCGTCGCCGCGGTCGCCGAGCAGTTCGGCGCAGACGGCCAGGGCCAGCTTGGGCGCGGCCTCGCCGGGGAAGGCGTCGTAGACGGCGTCGAAGGCCTCGGCGGCGGCCCGTAGGTCCGCTTCGCCGTCCGCGCCCACCGCGGCGGCCTCGGCGGCGCCGACCAGGGCGGTCAGGCCGCGGTACCAGACGACCCGCCAGTCGTCGGGGTGGTCCGCCTCCAGTTCGGCGAGCGCGGCGACCGCCTCGCGGTGGCGGCCGAGTTCGAGCCGGGCGCGCAGGTCGCGCAGTCGGCTCTCGACCGAGACGGCGGGCGCGCCGGCCAGCGCGGCGAGGGCCTCCGCGGGGTCGGTGGCGAGCAGGGTGGCGAGGAATCCGGCGTTGGGGTCGCCCGGGTCGACCCGGGGGACGGGCAGGGCGAGGGCGGCGGCCGCCGGGTCCAGCGCGGTCACGCCCAGCCGGCCCGGCCGGTCGGCGGGCTGCACCAACTCGGTGTCCACGACGCGCAGTTCGGGGCCGAACAGGGTGGAGAGCGCGGGCCGGGGCCGGTCGTCCTGGAGGGCCAGGACCTCGCGCAGCACGCCGGTGAGCTGGTCGGCCATCTCCTCGGCGGAGGAGAAGCGGCGGGCCGGGTCCGGGTCGGTGGCGCGGACCAGGAAGCGGTAGTACGACTCGTACCTGGCGAAGACCTCGACGTCCTCGGGCCCGGGGAGCGAGTCGCGGTAGGTGGTGCTGTAGCCCCGGAAGTCGAAGGTGAGCACGGCGAGGGTGCGGGCCACGGTGTACAGGTCGGAGGCGGGCGACGGCCCGTGGGTGGCGATCTCGGGGGCCTGGTAGCCGATGGTGCCGTAGATCGGGCCGTCGTGGTCGAGGCGGCAGACCGCGCCCATGTCGATGATCTTGAGCGTGTCGCCGCTCTGGATCACGTTGTCGATCTTGAAGTCGCAGTAGATCAGGCCCCGGCTGTGCAGGTACCCGAGCGCGGGCAGCGCCTCCAGGGCGTACGCGATCGCGACCTCCACGGGGAGCGGCTCGCGCCGGCCGTCCGGGGTGCGGCGGTCGTTGGCGATGTCCTTGAGCGACTTGCCGCCGACGTACTCCATGACGATGTAGCCGTCGGTGGAGCCGGACCGCAGGTCCGGGTGCTCGGCGAAGTTGATGATCCGGACGATGTTCGGGTGGTCCACCTCGGCCAGGAAGCGCCGCTCGGCCACGGCCGCGGCGAGCGCGTCCTCGTCGCCGGTGTTCAACAGGCCCTTGAGCACGACCCACTTGTCGTTGACCCGGCGGTCCACCGCCAGGTAGATCCAGCCGAGCCCGCCGTGCGCCAGGCAGCCCACCACCTCGTACTGCCCGCCGACCAGGTCGCCGCGGCGCAGCTTGGGCGTGAAGGAGTACGGCGTGCCGCACTTGGTGCAGAAGCCCTCCGGCCGGCCGGGCCGGCCGTTCTTCTCCCGGCCCACCGGGGCCTCGCACTTGGCGCAGTAGCGCTTGCGCTCGGGCACCTGCGGATCGGCGAGCACCGCCAGCGACGGGTCGGCCGTGGCCACGGTCGGCACGGTCACCAGCCCGGCGCCCAGCCGGTTGCGGGTGCCCGCGCTGACGCTGCCGCGGGTGGAGCGCACCGAGACGGAGCGGCTGGAGCCGGTCCGCGTCGAGCGGTGCGAGCGGGAGCGGCCGGACATCGAACGGGCGGAGCCGGTGCGGGCCGACATCGAGCGGACGGAGCCGCTGCGGGCGGAGTCCGGGGCGACCCGCGCGGACGGGACGTAGGGCTGGGTGACACCGGTGTCGGCGCCGGGCGGGGTCAGGCCGCACTCGTCGCAGTAGCCGTCCGGGTCGACGGTGCCCGGGCAGTCGCGCGGGCACGGGGAGCCGGGGCCGGCGGCGGGTGCCGCCGGCGGCGCGGCGGTGCCGGCGCCGGTCGCGGTTCCGCCCGGGCCCGCCGGGGCCAGGCCGCACTCGTCGCAGTAGCCGTCCGGGTCGATCCTGCCGCTGCCGGAGCACTCCGGCCGTACGCACACCTCGCCCATCAACCTCAGCCCCCCTGTACCTGTCCGTCGGCCGGCGTCCGGCCGACCGCCTCGTCCGCTGCCCCGGTGGGCGTTCCGGTCGGTGTCCCGGCCGTCCCCGCCGGTGTCCCCGCCGCCATCCCGTCCGGCACCCCGTCCGGTGCGTCCTGCTGCTCGGCCCGGGCCGGGCGCAGCGACTGCTGGAAGCGGGCCACCGCGAGCGCCGCCGCCCGCAGGTCGCAGGGCGCGCTCCAGAGCAGCCAGCGCGCCTTCTCGTACCGCTCGACCACTTCCGGGTCCTCGGCGACCCGCATCCGGGAGGCCATCGCCTTGTAGGCGTCCAGCCGGCCGCGCAGCTCCGCCCGGACGGCCAGCGGCTGGGTCACCTCGGTGAGGGACTGCCGGGCCCGGGCCAGCTCCTTGGCGGCGGCGTCCTCCAGTGCGTCCAGCAGCGGCGCCAGCCGGCCCCACTGCCCGCCCTGGCGCAGTTCCAGGGCGGTGACGATCCGTTCGCGCAGCGCCGAGGCCGGGCCGGGCACCGCCGGGACGTCGCTGGCCGCTATCTTCGCCAGCACCTCGCCGCGGGCCCGGCGGGCCTCGGCCAGGGTGGCGTCGGCCCGCTGGAGCAGGTCGCCGACGCCCTGGAGGCGCTCCTCGGCGTCGTCGCGCAGCCGCAGCAGGTCCTCCAGCTCCAGCCGGACGCCGTCCAGCGCCCGTCCGGCCCGGTCGAAGCGCTCGGTGTCCACCACCCCGGCGGGGGTGGCGAAGGCCGTGCCCTCGGGCACCGTGCCGCGCTGGGCGGGCACCCGGGCCGGGCGCCACAGCGCGAGCGGGTCCTCGCGGACCTCGGCGCGCAGTTCGGTGAGGTCCCGTTCCAGCCCGGCGAGGTCGTCGCCCAGCGGGTGGCCGCCGGTCCGCACGCCGAGCGAGGCGGCCAGGGTGCGCACCCGGTGGAGTTCGGCCAGCAGCAGGTCGATCCGGGCGGGCAGGGCGGACCAGACCGCGTCGGCGGCGCTGACCACCTCCAGCACGGCCGCGTACCAGGAGTTCATCCGGGCCATCAACGCGTCCAGGCTGATCCGCTCGACCAGCTTGGCGGGCGCACCGAGCAGGTGCGGTCCGTCCGGCAGCGCGCCGCCCGGGACGGTGACCGCGTCGCCGGTCAGCAGTTCGCTCAGCTCGGCGAGTTCGGGCGCACCGGGCTTGGCCTTGCGGGCCCGTACGGCGCGTGCCGAGGCCAGCGCCTCCGAGTAGCGGTCGAACAGTGCCCAGAGCAGCGGCAGGCCCTTGCCGGCGACGGACCAGCGCTCCAGGGTGCGGCCGGACAGCTCGGCGCCGTCCAGCAGCCGCAGCCCCGGGTGGTCCTGCAGGGCGAGCAGTGCCGATTCGACCGCGTCCCGCTCCGCGCCGAGGCGCGCCAGCGCGCGGTCCACCTCCTCCCGGTTCAGTACCGGGCCAGCCGATGCCGCCACCACGGTGTCCTTCCTTCTTCCCTCGCGTGCGATCCCGGCGTCCGTGACGCGCGATCCCACGACAGCCCCCGTCCACCACCGGTCTCCCCGTGGTGATCGTCCCGAACCCTAGCCGGTGGCCCTCCGGGCGGTACGGGCGCGGGGCGTCAGGACGGCGTCAAGGCCGCGTCGACTTCCTCCGCCCGGTGCGCCCGCCGTCCGGCGCTCCGCCGCCCGCTTGGCGCGCCGCAGCGCGAGCGGTGCGAGCGGGGCGCCGCCGCGCGAGGTGCTCAGTGCGGGACGGGCCAGTAGTGCTCGGCGTCGTTCTGCATGTACGGCTTGAGCCAACGGTCGTACGAGCGCCCCCATTCTCCGCCGGCGTGGTAGTCGGCCAGCACCTGGTTGACCCGGGCGGTCAGGTCGGGGCTGGTCTTGAGCATGGCGATGCCGATCACCGCCGGCTGGGTGTCGCCGTCCACGATCCGCACGGTCTGGTCCTGCGCCGCCTGACCGGCCGCCAGGCCGTCGTCGGTCATGGTGGCGTCGACCTTGCCGAGCTGCATCAGGACCAGGCAGTCCAGCTGGTTCTCGACCGTGACGACCTGCTTGGCGGTCTTCTTGGCGTCCAGCACGCTCGCGGCGGTGGAGCCCTTGGCGGCGCACGCCCGGTGGCCCTTGATCGCGTCGTCGAGGTTGGTCGCGGGGCTGGCCTTGGGGACCAGCACGCGCTGGGAGATGCTGAAGTACGGCGTGGAGAAGGCGACGTCCTTCATCCGGTCGCAGGTGACCGTCATGGTGCGGACGATCAGGTCGACCCGGCCGTTCTTCACCGCGTCGACCCGGTCGGCGGTGGCCACCGGCTTGAGCACCACCTGGCCCTGGTTGCCCATGATGGCGGTGCCGATCGCCCGGGCCAGATCGACGTCGAAGCCCTCGATCTGACCGGTGTTCGGGTTGCGGGAGCCCCAGCGGTAGCTGTTCTGGTCCACGCCGATCACCAGGCTGTGCTTGGCCTTGATGGCCTTCACCGCCCGGCCGTCCTCGGTGCTCGGCGGCACGCTCTTGTAGACGTCGCACGCGTCGTCCTGCGACTGCTGGCCCTGTTGGCCCTGTTGGCCCTGTTGGGGCTGCTGGACGGCCTGCGGTGCGGCGGCCGTGGTGGCCGCGGCGTTCGCGCCGTTCGCGGTGGCCGGTGCGGCGCCGGAGGAGGCGCCCCCGCCGAGCACGGTCGCGCAGGCGGCGAGCGCCGCCAGCACGGCGGCGCTCCTGGTCCGTACGGTTCTGGTGCGCATGGTGTCCGTTCCCCCTCTACCGGTACTCGGCCAGTCGCCGGCCGAGGCCGCGCAGCGCCGCGGTCGCGGCCACCAGGGCGAGCACCGCGGCCGCGCCGGCCGCCAGGCGCAGGTCCGCGGCGGTGCCCTCGGCGGCGTCGGTGAACTGCGCCTGCTCGGCGTCGGCGGCCCGGCCGAGGGCCCTGTCGGTGGCGTTGAAGGCGGCGTCGGCCGTGCCGGTGGTGTCGGTGGTCGACACGGTGGCGTTCAGCGCGGCCTGGTAGTCGGCGTCGTCGACCTCCAACGACCGCGCCACGTCGTGCTGTCGGCGCCACACGTCGTACTGCTGCGCGGCCTCGCGGACGGGCTGGGCGGCGGCCGCCGGAGCGAGCCGGACGGCCTCGGGGAGCGAGCCGTCGCGCCGCTCCAGCGGGACGTCCCCGCCGGCGTCGCCCGCCAGGTGCTTGGTGGCGCTCGTCCACTGGTCGGCGTACGTGGTGGTGGAGCCGCGCGCGACCAGGTGCAGGTTCTCCGCCAGCCGGGCGGTCAGCACGTCCACCCGGGCGTTGTCGAGCGCCCGCAGCGGGCCGGCGCCGTCATGGTCGCTCCGCTCCAGCGCCGAACTGGTGGTCAACCCGGTGACGGTGAGCCAGAGCGTGCCCGCGAGGACGGCGGCGGTGGCGCCCAGCAGGCCGATGTTGAACACCCGGTTGGTGCGGCGGAACAGCGTCAGCTGCACCCAGCCCAGCGCGGCCAGGGTGAGCACCGCCAGGCCGTACGCCCCCGACGGCACCGCCTTGGCCTGGGCGTAGTCGGCCGCCAGCTCCTTGTCCTCGACGCCCTTCAGCTCGGCGGCGGCCGGCAGCAGGACGCCCTGCATCTGCTCGGAGGCGTACCGCAGGTAGGCGCCGCCGAGCGGGATGCCCTGCCGGTTGTCGGCCCGCGCGGTTTCCACCAGACCGGCGTACACCGGAAGTTGCTGGTTCAGCCGGGAGAGTGAGTCCTGGGCCGGCGAGGTCGAGGTGGTGCGGGCGGCGGCCTGGGCGATCAACTTGGCGGCCTGGGCGAGGTCCTGCTCGTAGCGGTCCCGGACGTCCTTGGGTTCGGTGCCGGCCAGCAGGAAGCCGGTCGCGGCGGTGGTGGCGGCGTCCGCCAGCGAGCGGTGGATCTCCGCCGCGTCCCGGCTCAGCGGCTGGCTGTAGGAGACGACCCGGTCGGCGGCCGAGGCCCTGGTCTCCAACTGCCAGGCGGTCAGCCCGCCGAAGGCCACGGTGAGCACGGCGAGCAGGGCGCCGGCCAGCCGCAGCCGGCCCGGGGCGGTACGGGTGGCCCGGGCCAGCCGGGCCCGCACGCCGCGTCCGGGGGCTCCCGCCCGGGGCCGCTTCGCGGGCGGTGCCGCCCCGGGCGACGGCGCCGGGGCACCCGGTACGCCGCCGGCCGCTCCGGCCGCCACCGTCAGGACCGACCCCGGGGCTGCGCCCGGCGGCGTCCCCGGCACGCCCGGCGGCGTACCCGGCTGCGCCGGGAACGCGGCGCCCGGTGCGCCGTTGCCTACTGGTGTTGCCACCCGCCTCATCCTCCCCTGGGGGCGGACCCGACACCCGGGGCCCGACCGATGGCAGCAGTATGGCCGTGACTCCCTCCGGCCACACCTGACTTGCGCTGATCTTGAGCATGTCGTGCACGGTTTCCGCACGACCCCGTACGGCTGGGTACGACTTGTCCGGCTCGGTCCGGCTCGGTCCGGCTCGCCGCGGCTCCGTACGGCTCGGTACGTCTTGTGCGGCACGCACGGGAGGTGGCGATCCGTGCGACGCGGGCGGTGGCCCACGCGGTTCCGCCCGGGGTCCGCCCCGGGCGTTGCGCCGCGCGGAGTTCGACCCGCGGAGTTCGACCCGCGGAGTTCGCTTCGCGGAGTTCGCTTCGCGCGGTTTCGTCCCGCGCTGTTCCGCGCCGCGCGTTCCCGGATGCCGGTTCCCGGGTTCCGGGGCCGCCCGCTCCGTACCATGGCCGCATGCGACTGCTTGGAACGATCTCGCCCGACCGCCCGCTGCTCGTCGTCGCCGTCCGCGAGGAGGCCGCCCACCTCGACGAGCGACTGCCGGTGCTGCTCACCGGGATGGGGAAGGTCAACGCCGCCGTGGCCCTGGCCACCGCGCTCGCCCAGGGCGAGAAGCCCTCCGAGGTGATCAACCTCGGGACGGCCGGCGCGCTGCGCCCCGGCTGGGAGGGCATCCACCACGTGGTCCAGGTGATCCAGCACGACCTCGACACCGAGGTCCTGGAGTCCCTGACCGGCCACGTCTACGGCGCCCCGCTGATCGTCGGCAAGGGTGACGGGCCGGTCCTGGCCACCGGCGACCTGTTCGTCGACTCCCCGGCGGCCCGCGAGCGGCTGGCCGAGCACGCCGACCTGGTCGACATGGAGGGCTACGCCGTCGCCACCGCCGCCCACCGGGCCGGGGTGCCGGTCCGGCTGGTGAAGTACGTCAGCGACGAGGCCGGGGAGGGTGCGGCGCAGACCTGGCGGGAGTCGGTGGACGGCTGCGCCCGGCATCTCGCGGACTGGGTGAACGCCCAGGGCTGGTGACGGTCGGTCGGGTCCGGCCCGGGCCCTAGAGTGGCACGGTGACTCAGAACACTGCTGCACCGAACACCGCACCGAACACCGCACCGAGCAAGCTCTCCGACGTCCGGCCGCCGTCGGTCAACGCCGACGAGCGGACCACCCTGCTGGCCTTCCTCGACTACCTGCGCGAGGCCGTGATCGGCAAGGTGGCCGGCGTCTCCGACGAGGACGCCCGGCGCCCCGGCGTCGCCTCCGGCACCAGCCTGCTGTGGCTGGTGCGACACCTGACCGTCGTCGAACGCAACTGGTTCGAGTGGGCCTACGCCGGGCTGGGGGAGGCGCCGTCGGAGTCGGACGACCTCCCCCTGGAGAGCCTCGGCACGGCCGAGGCCGTCGACGCCTACCGGGACGCGATCGCGCGTTCCAACGCGGTGGCCGCGGCCGCCCCCGACCTGGACCGCCCGGGTGTGCGGTCGCTGCGCCCGGACGCCACCGAGGGGCCGTCGCTGCGCTGGGTGCTGGTGCACATGATCGAGGAGACCGGTCGGCACGCCGGGCACGCGGACATCATCCGCGAGCAGCTGGACGGCGCGGTCGGGCGCTGAGCCCCAGCGGCTCAGGGGCTCAGGGGCTCAGGGGCTGTTCGGGCTTGCGGGCCAGCAGGCAGGCGTGCGGCCTGTTCGCCAGTCCGCCGGGCGCCTGCTGCAGCCGCGCGGTGACGTCGAGTCCGGCCTGCTCCAGCAGGTCGGCCACGCGCTCCAGGGGCAGCAGGTACGACTCGTACGACACCGGCCGGCCGTAGCCCTGCGTCGGCTGCAGCCGTTCGTCGCCGACGTAGTCCCCCCAGAGCAGGTGGCCGCCGGGCGCGAGCGTGCGGTGGAACTCGGCGAACACCGCGGGCAGCCACTGCGGGGGCGTGTGATGGGTGGAGTACCAGGCGAGGATGCCGCCGAGCTCGTCGTCGTCCGTCTCCAGCGCGGTCATCGAGCCCTCGGCGAACCGCAGTTCGGGGTGGGCCTGCCGGGCCAGCGCGACCATCGCCGGCGACAGGTCGACGCCGAAGGCGGGCACGCCCAGCCCGGCCAGGTGCGCCGTCACGCGTCCCGGGCCGCACCCCAGGTCGGCGACCGGCCCGAGACCGGCCGTCCGCACCAGTTCGGCGAAGGCCGCCAGCATCGCGCGGGACAGCGGGTCCATCCGGGCGGGAGCCGGGACGCGTTCGACGTAGTCGGCGGCGACCGTGTCGTACGACTCGCGGACGGCGGTCAGGAAGGCGGGCTCGGCCATGCGGGTGACCCTAGACGAGACGGCTGACGGCGCGACACCCTCGGTTGCCCGAACCGGCGGCGGGAGTCGGAGCCGGTGCCGTCGAACGGACTCGAGGGGCCGTCGCTCGTCCGGGTGGAAACCCTGCCGATCAACTCCCGGAAGCGCCACACTGGTTCGATGACCAGCGACTTCCAGAGCGCCGAAATCATGGTGACCAACAGCCGCGGCGAGATCCTGCTCCAGCTGCGCGACGACACCGAGGGGATCTGCTGGCCCGGGTACTGGATGCAGCCCGGAGGCGGCAGGGAGGACGGCGAGACGCCGTACGAGACGGCGGCGCGCGAGCTGGAGGAGGAGACCGGTCTCAAGGCGGTCGCGCTCCTCCCCCTCGACCTGGTCCCGCTCGCGGACGATGCGCAGTTCGCGCGGAGCCGCTGGTTCCACATGGTGTGGGACGGCGACGAGAGCGAGCTGGTGTGCGGGGAAGGACAGGATCTGCGCTTCTGGCCGATGGACGCCCTGCCCGAGAGGATCCCGTCGACGCTGGTGGAGTACGTCCGGCAGCTCCGAGGGCACCTGCTGGTCGGCAAGCCCCGCGTCTGGGCGCAGATCGACCGCCTCCATCGGACGCTGAAGGAGGCGACGGCCGGGCAGCGGACGGACTTCCTCGCGCTCCAGGTGCTGAAGGTCCAGGAGGAGGCGGGCGAGGCGGCGCAGGCGCTGCTCGGTGTCCTCGGCGCGAACCCGCGCAAGGGGGTGAGCCACACCATGGCGGATCTCCAGGCCGAACTGTGCGACGTGATCGCGGCGGCGATGGTCGCACTGCGGGCGACCACCCCTGACGCGGCGTCGGTGCTGGCCGACCACGTGGCCGGGTGGGACCTGGAGAGCCGATGAACGACACCGTGCGCGCTCCGGAGCGGTAGGAAGGGCGACGACAAGAGGTGGCGCGAAGGCCCCTAGAACCCAAGAAGCACGGGAGGGGGCCTTCGTCGCGCGGATCGACTCCGCTTCCTCGTCGCCGTCGCCGGCCGCGTCATCCGGGAACGGACGCGGGAGTTCCTAGTCGCGGAAGGCCGAGAGGTCGAAGGCGGCCAGCCGCTCGGGATCGGCGATCACGTCGATCGCGGCGATCCTGCCGGCCACGACGGTGAACGCCATGACCGACAGCGCGCGGCCGTTGTCGCCGATGACCACGGCGCCCGCGGTGCCGTTGACCAGCGCGGGGCGGGCGAACGGCGACAGGCTGCCCCACAGGGCGGCCTGCCCGGCGACCGTCGCGGCGCCGGCGAGCACCACGGTGTGCCGGGCCAGCGCGGCTCCGCCGTCCGAACGCAGCACCACGTCCGGGTCGAGCACCGCGACGAGGGCCCCCAGGTCCCCGTCGCGGGCGGCGGCGAAGAAGGCGTCCACGGCGGCCCGCTGGCGGCCGAGGTCGGGGTCGGGGGCGGGCGCCTGTCCCTGCACCTTGCGGCGGGCCCGGCTGGCGAGCTGGCGGGTGGCGGCCGCGGTCCTCTCGATCAGCGGGGCGATCTCCTCGAACGGCACCGCGAAGAGGTCGTGCAGCACGAAGGCGACCCGTTCGGCGGGCGACAGCGACTCCATCACCACCATCAGCGCCAGGCCGACGGAGTCCGCGAGCACCACCTCCTGCTCCGGGTCGACCACGCCCTCGCGGCCCAGCAGCGGGTCCGGGATGCGCTCGGGGCCGGTCTCCCCGTCCGGCCCGGCCGGTTGCAGCGGCTCCTCGCGGCGCCGGGCGCGGTCGCGCAGCAGGTTCAGGCAGACCCGGGAGACCACCGTGGTCAGCCAGCCGCCGAGGTTCTCCACCCCCGAGGTGTCGGAGCGGTCGTACCGCAGCCAGGCCTCCTGGAGCGCGTCCTCGGACTCGCTGAGCGAGCCGAGCATCCGGTACGCGACCGCCCGCAGGTGCGGTCGGTGCTCCTCGAACGCCGCCGTCCGGGAGGTTTTCTTTTCCACCGTGTCACATTCCTTCGTCGCCTCGGGTCAGGGCGGCAGGAGCCACCCAACAACGGCTGCGGCGGGGAGATCAACTCCCGGCCCGGGACGGACGGAGACGATCGTGACGAACAACCTGGTCCTGGTCACCGGAGGCACCGGCACCCTCGGCCGGCAGGTCGTACCGCTGCTGCGGGCGGCCGGCCGGCCGGTGCGGGTGCTGAGCCGGCAGGAGCGCCCGGCGGAGGACGGTGTGGCGTACGTGCGCGGTGACCTGCTCGGTGACGCCGCCGAGGCGGACGCCCGGCTCGACGAGGCGCTGGCGGGCGTCCACACGGTGCTGCACCTCGCCGGCGGGCCCAAGGGCGACGACGAGGCGACCCGCCGGCTGGTCGCGGCCGCACGGCGGGCCGGGGTGCGGCACCTGGTCCACATCTCGGTGATCGGTGCGGACAAGGTGCCGCTCGGCTACTTCCGGGCGAAGCTCGCCGCCGAGGAGGCGGTGGCCGGCTCGGGTCTGCCGTACACCGTCCTGCGGGCCGCGCAGTTCCACGACCTGGCGTTCACCGTGGTGGAGAAGATGGCGAAGCTGCCGCTGGTCCCGGCCCCGGGCGGGGTCCGCTGGCAGCCGGTGGACGTGCGCGAGGTCGCCGCCCGGCTGGTCGAGTTGGCGCTCGGCGAGCCCGCCGGCCCGGTGCCGGACCTGGCCGGGCCGGCGGTGTACGGGATGGACGAGCTGACCCGCCGCTACCTGGCGGCTCTCGGGCGCAGCCGCAGGATGCTGCCGGTCCGGGTGCCCGGAAAGGTCGGCCGCGCCTACCGGTCGGGCGCGAACCTCGCCCTGGCCGGCGCCGAGCACGGGCGGCGCACCTGGGAGGAGTTCCTGGCCGAACGGCTGGCGGCCTGACCCGGCGGCTCGATCGGCCGTGGGCAACGGCGGTCCGACCCGGCGGGACCGATCGGCGGCGGACCGATCAGCGTCTCGACCGGCCGCCCCGGTCGGCGGGACGGCCCGGCAGGGGGCCCGGTCGGCCGTCCTGGCCGGCCGGGCCCATCGGCGGATCGATCACCGGCCCGGACTCGGCGTCCGGTCGTCGGTGACCGCCGTGTCGTTCCTCGCGCATGTGTTCGCCCCACCCCCACGCGGTCGACTACCTGCTCCGGCCGGGGGACTTCTCGCTCGACGCCTACCCGCACGGGGAGGAGGTCGTGCCGGCCTCCGGGGAGGCCCTGGAGGCGGTGGTCACGTTCGGCGCGGGCGCCGAGGCGGCCGAGCAGTACCTGGAGGACGAGCCAGGCCTGTTCGGTCACCGGGATGCGGCAGCGACTGCGCTGAGTCCCGAAGTCATGACGATGGCCGAGGCGTTGGGACGCCTGCGGGAGGTCGCGTCCGGCCTCGGGGAGCGGTACGTGCTGCTGGACGCGGCTGACGGCAGCGCCTACGCGCCGCTGTTCCGCCCGTGACGGCGTGCGGCCGGGGGCGGTGGCCGGTCAGGCCTTGGCGGCCCGCAGGACGGTCTCCGTGGTGACCACCTTGGCGAAGCGCATGGCGTGCAGGGTCGTCGCGGTGGCCCGGGCGAGCTCGGCGGCGGGGACGGTGACGCCGTCGGGGCCGGTCATGTCGAAGGTGTGCATGGCGTCGGTCGGGAAGATCGCGTCGTAGCCGAGGTTCCCTGCCATCCGGGTCGTGGTCTCGTTGCAGACGTTGGTCATGATCCCGGTGACCACCAGCTGCCGGGCGCCGCGCTCCTGGAGCCAGGCGTGCAGGTCGGGTGTGCCGTAGAAGGCGCTGTTCACCGTCTTGGTGACGTGCAGGTCGGGAGTGAGGGCGGCGGCGAGGTCCTTGAGCCGGTAGCCGGGCGTGCCCTCGACCAGCGGCCCCACCCGGGAGGCGTGCTGGACGGTGACGATCGGGCGGCCGGTGGCCTGCCAGGCGGTGATCAGCTCGGCGATCCGCTGCTCGGCGTCGGGGTTGTCGCGGGGGCCCCAGAAGTCCTGGTCCTCGAAGCCCTGCTGGACGTCGATGAGGAGGAGGACGGCGTCGCTGTCGAGGGTGAGCGGGGCGTCGAAGGCGTCGGTGTTCGTCATGCCGTCCATGGTGGTGCGCGGGGCCGGGAGGGTGTGAGGGGCGGGAATGCCACCCATCGATAGGTTTCTGCCACCGCCGCCCACCCGCCGCCCACCGCCGCCCGCGCGTCCGCCGTCCGCCCACCCCCGTGCGTGCGGCCGGCGTCCGCCACTCGCCCCCCGGTGCGTCCGGCCGGCATCCGCCATGCTTCAGCCATGCGAACGGTGGGGTGTCTGATCTTCGACGGCGTACGGGCCTTCGACTACGCGGTGGTCGGCGAGGTCTGGGCGAACCGGGCCTCCCGGCCGGGTCCGCCCGACTTCGATCTGCGGGTCTGCGGGCCCGCCGGGGCCCGGGTGCGGCTGGGCGGCGGGCTGGAGCGGGTGCCGGACGAGGGCCTGGCCGTGCTGGCCGACTGCGATCTGGTGGTGGTGCCCGGCGTGGAGGACCCGGGTGCGGAGCGTGCCCCGGAGGTCCTCGCCGCTCTGCGGGAGGTGCGTGGTCGCGGCGTGCCG
Source organism: Kitasatospora sp. NPDC001539 (assembly GCF_040298565.1). Lineage (NCBI taxonomy): Bacteria > Bacillati > Actinomycetota > Actinomycetes > Kitasatosporales > Streptomycetaceae > Kitasatospora > Kitasatospora sp. NPDC001539. The sequence continues at coordinate 15,059 of NZ_JBEPAK010000163.1, forward strand.
ATCGCCTCGCTCTGCGCGGGGGCCTTCGTCCTCGCCGAGGCCGGACTGCTCGACGGCCGGGAGGCGACCACCCACTGGGCGCTCGCCTCCGAACTGGCCCGCCGCTTCCCCGCGGTGACCGTCCGGCCCGAGGTGCTGTTCACCGGTGGCGAGGGCCTGTGGACGTCGGCCGGGGTCGCGGCGGGGATCGACCTGTGCCTGCACCTCGTCCGCAGCGCCCACGGGCAGCGGGCCGCCGCCGCCATCGCCCGGGCGATGGTCACCGCCCCGTTCCGGACCGGCGGCCAGGCGCAGTTCATCCCGACGCCGGTGTCCGCGCCCGCCGAGGACGATCCGCTCGCCCGGCTGCGCGCGCAGGTGCTGGCCTCGCTCGACACCCCGTGGACCGTCCGCCGGATGGCGGACGCTGCCCTGATGTCCGAGCGTTCCTTCGCCCGCCACTTCGGCGCCACCACCGGCACCACCCCGCTGCGCTGGCTGCTGGACCAGCGGATCCTCACGGCCCAACGCCTGCTGGAGGAGACCGACCTGCCGGTCGACGCGGTGGCGGTGCAGTGCGGCTTCACCTCGGCGGTGTCGCTGCGGCCGGTCTTCACGGCGCGGGTGGGGGTGGCGCCCCGGGAGTACCGTCGGACCTTCCGCGGCCGGGCGGAGGGCTGAAGCGCATCACAGAAGTGCGGGTGCGGGCAGGTCGGCATGTGGTTCGACCTGCGGCTCCGCATCGTTCGGGCCGGGTCGTACACGGGGGCGACGGCTGCACGCGTGCTGAGGGCGCGTCGCACCGGCGTCGTGTCCGGGCCTCGCCCGCGCGGGGCCTGTGCCCGGTCGCGGCGGCCCGGTGAGGGGTGGGGTGGGGGCGCACCGCCCCCCCCCCCCCCC
>NZ_JBEPAK010000164.1:0-15934 GCF_040298565.1 Kitasatospora sp. NPDC001539
TCGAGGCCGGGGATGTCAACATATCTGGCGTTGACTTTTGGCACGCTGTTGAGTTCTCAAGGAACGGACACTTCCTTCAGGCCGCCTTCCAGCGGGCCCTCCGGGCGCTTCGTTCTTTCGTGTCTCCAGCTTATCAGATGTTTTCCGCTCCGTTTCCGGCGCTTCCCTCATCCAACTCGCTGGTGTCTTCCGGGGTTTGACGCCCCGTCCGACGTTTCAAACTCTAGCCGATCCCCGCTCCGAAAAGCGAATCGACCGCAATCCGATAAAACGAGCACGCCGAATAAGCACCGAGCCGCACCGCGCAAAGCGAAACGACCGGCACGAACCGGAAGTGTGTTTCAGAGGATTGGCTACCCCGGGACCGTCCGCGCCGATGCGTGTCCGGTGCTCCCTGCCAGGCAGCTCGAAGAACACTAGACCTCTGGGAGGGCCGAGTCAAGCGCCGCAACCGGATTCTCGGCGCCCTCCTCGGACGGCAGGTGGAAGGCCAGGACGGCGACGTCGTCGTCGTGCTCCGAGGTCACTCCCATCGCACGGAGCAGGCGGGAGCAGACCACGTCGGGGGCGCCGATCGCGCCGGCGAGGGTGCGGGCCAGCAGGTCCAGGCCCTGGTCGATGTCCTCGTCCCGGCGCTCGACCAGGCCGTCCGTGTAGAGGACGCCGGTCGTGCCGGGCAGCAGGCGCAGGGTGTGGGAGACGTGGAGGCCGCCGCCGGTGCCGAGCGGAGGGCCGTTCTGCTCCTCACTGCGCAGGATCGTGCCGTCCGGGCAGCGCAGCAGCATCGGGAGGTGGCCGGCCGAGGCGTAGGAGAGGCTGCGGTGGTGCGGGTCCCAGACGGCGTAGGTGCAGGTGGCGATCTGGTTGGCGTCGATCTCCATCGCGAGGCCGTCGAGCAGGCGCATCACCTCGTGCGGGGGCAGGTCGAGCCGGGCGTACGCACGCACGGCGGTGCGCAGCTGGCCCATCACGGCGGCGGCGCGCAGGCCCCGGCCCATGACGTCGCCGATGACGAGGGCGGTCCGGCTGCCGTCGATGGCGATGACGTCGTACCAGTCGCCGCCGACGGCCGCCTCGGCTCCGCCGGGTTGGTAGGTGGCGGCGACCCGCAGGTCCGCCGGCTGGTCGAGCTTCTGGGGGAGCAGGCTGCGCTGGAGGGTGACCGCGGCCTCGCGCTGGCGGCGTTCGGCTTCGCGCAGCCGGGCGGCGGCGAGGACCTGGTCGGTGACCTCGGCGGCGAAGATCAGGACTCCGGCCGTCGGGCGCTCGGTGGGGGTGTCGCCGCCGTCGCCGGGGCCGAGCGGGACGCAGGAGACGTTGTAGTAGCGGTTGCCGGTGAGGCCGAGGATGCAGCGGGCCTTGACGCTGCGGGGGCGGCCGCCGCGGATGACCTGGTCCATCAGGGGCAGGACGCCCATGGTGGCGAGTTCGGGGAGGGCCTCGGCGGCGGGCCGGCCGGTGGGGCGGTCGCCGAAGAGCTCCCGGTAGGCGCGGTTGGCGTAGCCGAGCTGGTGGAGCGGACCGTAGGTGACGGCGACCGGCGCGGGGATCCGGTTGAGGACCTCGCGCAGGTTCTGGGGTTTGTGGGGGTCGAGGAGTTCGGCTGCGGTGGCGGGGCTGGTCGGATCGCGGGGGCTGGGCACGACGACGCCGTCGGTGGAGGGCGTGCCCTCGTCGGTGCCGGCCCCGGTGGGTGGGGCGGCACGCCAGGGGACTCCGGTGAGCCGGGCGCTCCAGCGCATGAGGTTCAAACGACGGCCGCTTCCTCGTTTTCCAGGCATATCATCACTTTTTGTGTGCACGACAGCACACGGGGTAATGACCAGTTCGGGCTGATCCTGTCAGGCGGAGGGCCGGTTCCGGAAGTCGCCCGCCCGGCGTGGCCGTCGGATCCGTCGTCGCGGGGCGGCGGCGGCCTGTCTCCTCGGGGCGGCGGCCTCGCTCCGCGGAGGTGGCTCCTTCGTCGGGCGGCGGTTCACCGTGGCGCGTCCGGCGCCGTGTCGGGTGGCTTGCTGCGGCCGGTGTCGAACCCGCCCTCGAAGGCCGAACGCGGGTGCTCCATCGCGCCCAGCGAGACCACCTCGCGGGAGAAGACCCCGCCCAGCACCCAGTCCATCAGGACCCGCACCCGCCGCTCGGCGCTCGGCAGCCGCCGCAGGTGCCGGGCCCGGTGCAGCCACCAGGCCCGCCGCCCGGTGAGCCGGCCGCCGCGCCGGGTGTGGGCGACGGCCCGGCCCGGCCCCAGCGAGGTCGAGCAGGCGGCCGGGCCGGGGCGGTACGCGGCGAGGCCGGGCGCATGCGGTCCGCCGTCCAGGGCCACCGCGATGTTGCGGGCGAGCAGTTCGGCCTGGGCGAAGGCGTGCTGGGCGTTGGGCGCGCAGGGCGCACCGCCCGCGTCGGGGTCGGGTACGGCGGCGCAGTCGCCGGCGGCCCAGACGCCGGGCAGGGCCCGGCCGTCCGCTCCGACGGCCTGGAGGGTGGGCAGGCAGCGGATCCGCCCGAGGGTGTCCAGCGGCAGGTCGGTGTCGCGCAGCAGGGGGGAGGGCCGCACGCCCGCCGTCCAGACCAGGGTGCGGGCGCCGAAGCGGCTGCCGTCGGAGAGCACGGCGACCTGCCCGTCGGCGGACTCCAGGGTGGTGCGCAGCCGCACGTCGACGCCGCGTTCGCGCAGCTGGCCGAGGGTGTGCTCGGCGAGTTCGGGCGACTCCTCGGCGAGGATCCGGTCCGTCGCCTCGACCAGCACCCAGCGCAGGTCCTCGGCGCGGACGTTGTGGTAGTCCCGCACGGCCGTGCGGGCCATGTCCTCCAGTTCGGCGAGCGCGCCGACGCCCGCGTAGCCGGCGCCGACGAAGAGGAAGGTGAGGGCGGACTGGCGCAGGGCGGGATCGCGGGTGGCGGAGGCCAGGTCGAGCTGCTCCAGCACGTGGTTGCGCAGGCCGACCGCGTCGCCGACGGTGGAGAAGCCGAGGCCGTGTTCGGCGAGGCCGGGGATCGGGGCCGTCCGGGAGACCGATCCCGGGGCCACCACCAGGACGTCGTACGGGAGTTCGACCGGGGTGGGGGATCCGCCGGGGCCGGCGGCGTCGGCCAGGGCGCGGCGGGCGGCGTGTTCGATCCTGGTGACCCGGGCGGTGACCACCCGGCAGTCCGGGAGCGCCCGGCGCAGCGGGACGACCACGTGCCGGGGGTCGATGGAGCCGGCGGCGACCTCGGCCAGCAGCGGGTGGTAGGTGAAGTAGGCCTGGGGCTCGACGACGGTGATCTCGACCTCGCCGCTCCGCAGCCGTTCGCGCAGGCCGCGCTGGAGGTGGAGGGCGGTGGCCGTCCCGGCGCAGCCTCCGCCGACGATCAGGATCCTGATGGTGCACCTCCTGCCGATGTGACGTTCCGCCCCGGCCCCGCGGCCGGGGGTGTCCCCCGTCACGCCCCCCTATGAAGGACCGGCCGGGGTGGTCTTGTCCACAGTCCGTACGGGGCGGCTTGCGACTGGAGGGGCGGGCGTGCCCAGTTGTGCTTGCTGGACGAATTTCTGACGCACTTTCGGCCGCGAACAGGCGTGAACTATGGTCGGATTGTGTACCGGAGCGGCCACCGCCATGACAATCGGCGGCGACGCACCGTGGAGCGGCCATCACGGCCAGTTCCAGCGTTGGCATGAGAACCCGACTGGGGGACGGTCATCCGGGGAAGGGTAGTCCCCGGACAGGGCCCCGGTCGGTGCCGACGCGCCGAGCCGGACGTGAGGGCGGCCCGGCGGCACGACCGTGGTCACCGGAACGGGACGGGCGGCACTGACGATGGTTCATCGGGTCATTTCTGACGGGCTGAGCTGCACCGGGGGGTGCAGGGGCGGGCGACGACAGGGTCCGGGTTCGGACGCCTGCGGGGGAGAGTTGGGATGATGGAACAGGAGCAGGTGTTGGGCCGGGCGGGCGCACCGCACGCCGGGCAGGGCACGGTGCCGGAGCAGCGCGGTCCGCTGGACCTGCCCCCGGGCGGGATGTCCTACGCGGCCGTCCCGTACCGGGCGGATCCGGCGTCGGCCGCGGCGCCGATGCCGGGGGCCCGGCTGCGGGTGGACGCCCGGCGGAACCTGGAGAGCGTGCTGCGGGCGGCCCGGGAGGTGTTCGGCGAGTTCGGCTACGGCGCTCCCATGGAGGAGGTCGCGCGCCGGGCCGGGGTCGGGGTCGGCACGGTCTACCGGCGCTTCCCCAGCAAGGAGGTGCTGGTCCAGCGGATCGCCGCCGAGGAGGTGGCCTGGCTGACGGCGCAGGCGCGGGAGTCGCTGTACGGCGGCGACGGCGCCTGGGAGGCCCTGGCCGGGTACCTGGCCAGGGCGGTGAGCACCGGCGCCGGGCGGCTGCTGCCGCCGGAGGCCTTCCGGTACGCGGAGGAGCTGGGGCGGGTGCCCGAGCAGCGGGCGCCGGAACCGCCGGCGTCGGTCCGCTTCGACCTGCGCGGCGAGGAGGCGCGGTCCGGTGCGGCGGCCGAGCCCTCGGCGGCGGACGCCGATCCCCGGCTGCTGCTGCAGTTGCTGGCCGCGCTGGTGGCGCGGGCCGGTGCGGCGGGTGAACTGCGCCCCGGCGTCACGGTGTCGGACGTGGTGCTGGTGCTGACGGCGTCGGTGCCGGTGCACGCGGTGCGCCCCTCGGTCTCCGCGCCGACGCCGGCCGGCTTCACGGCAGTCGTTCCGCAGACGGACGGTCAACCTGCCGCCGGGCCGTCGGACCGGCTGCTGCAGATCCTGCTGGACGGGCTGCGGGCTCGCTGAACGCCCTCCGCGGGCCGGCTCCGACGGGCGGGGCCGCGGTCGCCTCGTCGGCCGGGTGCGGTCGACGTGCCCGGCCGGCAAGCGAGTTGGGCGAGGGACCGGCGCGCGCCCGGGCGCGCGCGCCGGATGCGGGCGTCGAGCGACCCGTCTCCACGCGGTGGACGAACACATCCGCGACGGCCCCTCGGAAGAGTGGGTACCGGCCGGTCCGGCTACCGCCCCTCCCTGCGCTATGCCATCCTTTGCCCGTGGTTGGAGCCAATGTCCCGATGCGCGCCCTTCGCGCGCCGTCGGCGCCGTACGCCGGTGAACCGTGCGCCCACGCACTCCCGCGCGCCCTGCCACACTTCGGGGGCTGTCGTGGAATCTGGGGTCCGTTGTGAGCGCCGAGGAACAGAACGACTACGGGTACGGCCTCGACTTCGGAGGGCGCTCCGGTAGCACCGCCGACGGCTCCGCCGCGGGCTCCGGTGGGGCGGGCGTCGGCCAGGGGCCCGGCTCCGCGGCGGGTTCGGGCGCCGGATACGTCCCCGACCAGGCCGGCCTGCCTGGGCGCGAGTCGCAGTCCGCCTCGGCCGCCGCCCTGCCGACCGGACGGGTACCGGGCCAGGCCCCGGCCGGCCGGGGCGGCGTCGCCCCCGAGGCCTTCGTCGGCGACGCCCGCCCGGCCCGTTCGACCCGGCCGACCGTGCCCGCCCCCGCCGACCCGGTGGACGGAGACCGCCCGCCCTCCGACGCCGAGTTGACCGCCCGGGCCCGGGCCGGCGACGACACCGCGTACGAGGAGATCTACCGCCGGCACGTCGACTCGGTGCGCCGCTACGCGCGCACCTGCTGCCGGGACAGCTTCACCGCCGAGGACCTCGCGGGCGAGGTCTTCGCCCGCACCCTCCAGGCGCTCAAGGCGGGCAAGGGACCGGAGTTCGCCGTCCGCGCCTACCTGCTGACCGCCGTGCGCAACGTCGCCGCCGCGTGGACCCGCAGCGAGCGGCGCGAGCAACTCGTCGACGACTTCAGCGTCTTCGCCCAGAGCTCGGCCGCCGTGGTCGACTTCGACCTGGCCGACCCCGGCGCCGACGCCTGGGCGATGGCGCTGGCCGACCAGCGCATGGTCATGCAGGCCTACGCCGAACTGCCCGAGGACGACCGGGTGGTGCTCTGGCACACCGAGGTCGAGCGGGAGTCGCCGAAGACCGTCGCGGTGATGCTCGGCAAGACCGCCAACGCCACCGCCGTCCAGGCCCACCGCGCCCGCGACCGGCTGGCCGCCGGCTTCCTCCAGGCCCACGTCTCCGGCAGCCAGGACAGCGCCTGCGAGGCGTACGCCAACCGGCTCGGGGCGTACGCGCGCGGCTCGCTGCGCAAACGGGCCTCGGCGGAGGTCGGTCGGCACCTCAGGGAGTGCGACCGCTGCACGGCGGCCTGTCTGGAACTGACCGAGATCAACACCGGCCTGCGCGCCCTGCTGCCCGGCGGAGTGCTGGTCTGGGTCGGGGTCGGCGGGTTCAGCGCCGCCGCGGCCGCCGTGGGCGGTGCGGCCGCGATCGGCGGGGCGACGGCGGCCGGCACGGCAGCGGCCTCCGCCGGGTCCTCCGGAGGTGCCGCGGGCGCCGCAGGCGCCGCAGGGGCCTCGGGTGCGTCCGGGGCGTCCGGGGCGTCCGGCGGGAGCGCAGCAGGTGCGATCGCCGGCGAGGGCCTGGGCAGCGCCGCCAAGGCCGGGATCGCCGCCGCCGTGGCGGTGGCCGCGGCCGCCGTCGCCGCGTACGCGCTGACCGGCTCGTCCGAGCCCGAGCCCCCGGCGGCCGCTCCCCCGGTCACCTCCGCGCCGGCCGCGCCCGCACCGGCGCAGCCCGTGGCGCAGACCCCCACCCCGACCCCGGCGCCCAGCAGCGCCGCCCCGGCACCTGAGCCGCCGGCGCCGAGCCCCAGCCCCAGCGCCGTCCCGAAGCCGGCGCCGTCGCCCCGGCCGAGCCGGGCCCCGGTGGCCACCCCGGCTGCGAAGAGCACGCCGCCCCCGCCCACCCGCACACCGGCCCCCGCACCGAGCGTTCCGGCGCCGGTCATCCCGACGCCCACCCTGCCGCCGGTGCCCACCCCGGCGGTGCCGGTCGTCCCGACGCCGACGCCGCCGACCGTGCCGACCCCGACGATCACGCCGCCCTCGCCGCCCGCCCCCTCCGACTTCTGGGGCGACTCCCTGCCCGTGGCCAAGCCGGGCAAGCACCGGACCCCGCCGGAGGGGCCGAGCATCCGGCGCACGGGCAGCAACGGGTTCTGGCAGCGCGACGGCGCGTGGATCGGCGGCGAGTACCTGCCGCACGTCATCACCGTGCACGCGCCGGCCACCACGCTGATCGACCTCAACCGCAGCTGCACGTCCTTCGACGCGGTCGCCGGCGTGGACGACGCCACGCCCACCCCCGGCGGGGTGGTGTTCTCCGTCCAGGGCGAGGACGGCCGCACCCTGTGGACCTCCCGCACGCTCGCCGCCGGGGACGACGCCGTCCCGGTGCACGTGCCGCTGGCCGGTCGGAAGTCGATCAAGCTGGTGGTCACACCGGTGCACGGCGTCTGGTCCGCGCTCAACGTCGCGGACTGGGCCGAGGCCCGCTTCCGGTGCTCCTGACGGCTCCCCGCGCGGGCCTCGGCGGGGCGGCGCCGGGCGGCCGCCCTGGGCGGCACCGGGCCCGGACCGGGTGGGGCCGGCCTGACCGGACGTGGCCGGGCCGTCGCAGGCCCCGGCCGCGGAGGCCCGGACCATGGAGACCCCGGCTGCGGAGGCCCGGGCCGTGGAAGGCCCGGGCCGGACGGGCTCAGATCGCGCAGGCGCCGTCCGCGCAGGCCTCGCCCGCCGGGGCGACCTGCACCGGTGCGGGGCGGCGCTCGCCGATCTCGGCGGCGACCTGCTCCAGCACCTTGCGGAAGGTTTCGGCCTCCTGGCCGCCCTGGACCGCCCACTTGCCCTCGAACACGAAGGTCGGCACGGCCGTGATCCCCAGCTCACGGGCCTCGGCCAACTGGGCCCGCACCTCGGCGGAGCCCTCGTCACCCGCCAGGTAGGCGGCCACCCGCTCGCGGTCCAGGCCCGCCGCGACCGCGACGTCGGTCAGCGCGGCACGGTCGCCGACGTCCACGCCGTCGCTGAAGTGCGCCTTCAGCAGGGCCTCCTTGAGCCGCCCCTGCGCCTCGGCGCCGTACTCGGTCTCGGCGAGGTGCAGCAGGCGGTGGCCCAGGAAGGTGTTGGCGTGCAGGGCCGCGTCGAAGTCGTACGTGATGCCCTCGGCGAGGCCCAGCTCGGCCACCCGCGCGTCCATCGCCACCGACTGCGGGCCGTACCGCTCGGCCAGCCAGGCGCGGTGCGGGCTCGCCGTCGCGGGCGCGTCCGGGACCAGCTGGTACGGGCGGTAGACGACCTCGACGTCCTCCTTGCCCGGGAAGTCCGCCAGGGCCTGCTCGAAGCGGCGCTTACCGATGTAGCACCAGGGACAGGCGATGTCGGACCAGATCTCGACCTTCACGGCGGGGGCTCCAGGGGCGTCTCGGGAGGAATGTACGAGATGGGTGAACGATGAACCATCTCGGTGCATTCCCGGCACCGGAACCCTTTTCGCTGGTCAGGCCTCCGGGGGCGCCGGAACCACCAGCACCGGGCAGGCCGCGTGGTGCACCGCCGCCGAACTCACCGAGCCCAGCAGCAGCCGGGCGAAGCCGCCGTTGCCGCGGGTGCCGATCACCAGTGTGTGCTGCCGGGTCGACGCCTCCAGCAGCACCTCGATCACATTGCCCAGCACCACGTGCAGCGACATCTCCCCCGCGAACGGCCGCGCCCGCTGCCGCAGCACGGTGCCCACCGCCCGGCGCAGCCCGTCCGCCATGCTCTCGACCAGCGTCTCCACGCTCTCCTGCACCAGCTCGGCCATCCCCGGCGGGTATCCGGCCGGCGCCGGGTTGACCACGGCCAGCACGTACAGCGGCAACCCGAACGACTCCGCCTCGGTCATCGCCCGGTCCAGCGCCCACAGCGAGCCGTCGGACCCGTCGCACGCCGCCAGCACCCCGGGCGGACGCCCCGTCGGCGGACGCCCGAGCACCGACAGCACCACGGGAACGTCCTGCCCCGGGCTCACACCGGCCACCACGCACTCCCCTCGCCCTGGACTCGACAGTCCCGCCATCATCACCCGCCCCGTGCGACCCCGGGAGCCAGCCGCGCCGGGCGGCGGGGGCGGACGGCGCAGCGAGGCCGGCCGCGCGGCGGGCGGCGGGGAAACGGGCGCCCGGGAGGACGGGCGCCTGGGTGGACGCAAGCAGGATCGGCCGCGCGGCGGGCGGCGGGGGTCGAAGGCGGACGCGGTGGGGCGGACGACGGGCGCCCGGCAGGACGGACCGTTCGGTGGATGCCGAGGGAGGTCTCGGCGAGGAGCCCCCGGCGGGGGCGGCGCGCCGGCGGGGGCGGGGACTCAGGAGGTGAGCGCCGGACGCCGGGGGTGCGGGAGGCCGGTCCAGCAGGCGCCGTGCCGGCGGGCGCGGAGGCGGCGGAGCCAGAGTTCGGTGGAGACCAGGTCGGCGAGGCCGGCCAGGGCTGCCGGGGAGAGCCGGGTGGCGGGGTCGGCGGAGCGGGCGAGTCCGGCGCGGACGGCGGGCAGGTCGATCAGGCCGGCTTCGGCGAGGAGCGGGGCGTCGAAGAGTTCGGCGAGGCCGTCGGCGGCGAGGCGCAGGCCGGCCCGGGTGGGGGCGGTGCGGTCGGGGCGGGGGCCGCGGCCCCAGTCGGGGGGCAGGTCGGTGCGGCCGGCCCCGGTGAGGACGGCGTGCAGGAGGGCGTGCCGGGCGCCGGGTTGGAGGCGCACGTCGTCGGGGAGCAGCCGGGCGGCGCGGACCACCTGGTTGTCCAGGAAGGGCGCGTGCAGTCGCTGGCCGGGCCGTTCGGCGGCGTGCACCAGCGTGCGGTAGGAGCGTGCCTGCCGGTAGAGGGCGTGTCGGGCGCGGTGCGCGCCCGGGTGTTCCGCGGGCGCCGGTTTGCGCGCCGCCAGGCGGAGCCTCATGGCCACGGCGGAGAGCGCCTCGTCGGACAGCCAGCGGGCGGCCGGGCCGGGGACGCACCAGGCGAGGTCGACGGCGGAGCGGTCGCCCGCGGTGCCGCCGCCGTCCGGAACGTGCCGGGCGGTCAGTTTGGCGGCCGCCTCGTCCAGCGCCTCGGCGTAGCGGATCCGGGAGAGCCGGTGGGCGGCCCGGACCACGGTGAGCGGGGTGCGCAGCGCTCCGGCCAGGACGCCCGCGGCGGCCCGGTCGGCACCGGCCAGCGCGGCGACCGGCGGGAGGAGTTCGCGGGGCCGGCCGGCCCGGATCAGGTCGGCGAGCCGGGCCGGGTGGCCGTCGAGCACCTGGCGGGCGCCGTAGCCGGTGAGGTGGTCGGTGCCGCCGGCCTCGAAGCGGGCCTCGGCGCGGGCGGCGGTGACCAGTTCGGGGCCGGGTTCGTCGGTGAGCCGGCCGGACTGCGGATCGGCGCGCAGTCCGGCGTACGGGAGGGTGTCGGGGCCCGGGTCGAGCACGGTGTGCCGCAGCCGGGGGGTGTCGGGAGCGAGCGCGAGGGTGGTCGGCGGGTCGGTCTCGCCGAGCGTGACGGCGGCCAACTGCTCGGGGGCGGAAGGCTCCTGGGCGGCGACGCGGACCCAGGAGCCCTTCACGGCGCCGTTCCTGGCGGCGCTGGCGGCGGTGTTCCCGGCCCCGGCGGCCGGCGCCCGGACGGCGGCCGCGGAGGACACCGGTGGTACCGGCGGCAGCGGTACGGCGGCGGCGAGCAGGGCCACGGTGGCGGAGGCGGTGCCGTACGAGAGGTCGACGCCGAGCCGGGCGCGCCCGGCGGGGTCGGCGGCCGGGGCGGTGGTGCGGACCCGGGAGCGGACGGACTCCAGCAGCGCGCGGGTGAGTTCGCGGATCGCCGGCGCCTCGTCGCGCGGTTGTTCGGCGCCGGGCGGTTCGTCGTACGCGTCGGCGTACGGGCGGCCGCCGCGGATGGCCAGCACGTGGCCGGGCGGTACCCGCTGGACGCCCAGGTACGGTGTGCCGGTGCCGAGTGCCTCGGGCGACTCCGGGCAGGCGAGCCGGGCGGCGAGGTGGCCGGTGTCCAGCGGGGCGCCGACCAGGTCGGCGAGCGGCAGGGCGGCGGTGGCGTACGCGGTGCCGCCGGCCCAGGGGGTGTGGAAGACGGGCTGGGCGCCGGCGAGGTCGGTGAGCAGCAGGGTGGAGCGGGTGCCGGCCCGGAGCACCACGGTGTAGCTGCCGGGCCACCCGGTCAGGTGGCGGACGGCGCCGCCGCGGGCGGCGGCGAGGCCGGCGGCGAGTTCGGCGTCGGTGGCGCCGCAGTGGCCGAGGACGGCGAGCCGGCTGGTGGCGGGGGTGTCCTCACCGGGGTCGGGGGCGGTGGGACCGGTGCTGACCACGGCGGGGGCGCCGGGGCGCAGGGTGACCAGGCGGATCTCCTCGGGTCGCCAGTCGCCCACGGCCCAGAGCGGGTTGGGGCCGGTCCACAGGGGGCGCGCGGCGATGGGTGCCACCGTGGCGAGGGCCTCGTACGCCGGCGCGCCCGCTCCGGGCGCGCCCGTGCTCCAGCCCGTCAGCCACCGCATCGCGCCTCCACCGGACGAGGACCTGCACTCGCACGGCGCGTCCGGCGCCGGGCGGGCGGCCGGGTGGGTGCCGGGGCGTCCGGCACGCGCGTCCGGGCGTGCCCTCGGGACCGGCGCGCCGTCTGGAGACATCGTGCCACCACCGGGCAGCGCAGGGGCCGGTGTCGGTGGTTCCGCTTCTGTTTCGGCGCGCGGCGCGAACGCGCCGTCCGGCAGCGCGGGCCGGGCGGGCCGGGCCTCCCCCTCCCCGGCCCGGACCGCCCCGGAAGACGCCTTGACATGGGCATCGCGAGATGGCCGAAAGGCGTCGCCCAGCCCGGGAGGGCATCCGCATGCCCTCCCGGACTCAGCCGCCGCCCGCGGGGATGGAAGCGGCGGTATCCCCCGGCCCGCCGGGTCCTCGACGGCGGGCCGACCCACGACCACCAGCGAATCGCCGAGCAGCCGGTCGGGCCAGGGGGCACGCCCGGGCGCACGTGAACACGGGACCGGAGCACGACGCTCCGGCGCGTGACGCGCCCGATCCGCTCCGGGTGGTCCGGGCCAACTCCCGCACCGGCCCGGCGCGGTGCGGCCGGGTGCGCGATCCCGCCATCCGGAATGCGGCCTCTTAACCGTCGGAACGCGTCCGACTACTCTAGGTACAGCAGCTACGGCCCGGTGCCGCCCGGGCCCCGCGCACAAGGCCGCAGGAGGTGCCGCCGCCACCATGACCGTCAGCCCACGTGGACCGAACGAACGGCTCGGCACGCTCCTGACCCTCGCCCAGATCAGCAACGCCGGACTCGCCCGCCGGGTCAACGACCTCGGTGCGCAACGCGGGTTGACGCTGCGCTACGACAAGACCTCGGTGGCCCGCTGGGTCAGCAAGGGCATGGTCCCCCAGGGGCCCGTCCCGCACCTGATCGCCACCGCGATCGGCGGCAAGCTCGGCCGCCCCGTCCCGTTGGAGGAGATCGGCCTCGGCGACACCGACCCGGCGCCCGAACTCGGCCTGGCCTTCCCGCGCGACGTCGCCGACGCCGTCCGGTCCGCCACCGACCTGTTCCGGGTCGACCTCGACCTGCGCCGGGGGCCCGGCGGGGGCCGCTGGAGCGACAGCCTGGCCGGCACCTTCTCGGTCGCCGCGTACGCGACGCCGGTCTCCCGCTGGCTGATCAACCCGGCGGACGGCTCGGTGGCGCGCGAGGCGCCGCGTTCGCCGAGCGAGAGCTCCTCCTACCGGGTCGGCCAGTCGGACGCCGCGAAGCTCCGCGAGGCCGCCCAGGAGGCCCGCCGCTGGGACTCCAAGTACGGCGGCGGCGACTGGCGTTCGTCGATGGTGCCGGAGTGCCTGCGGGTCGAGGCGGCACCGCTGCTGCTCGCCTCGTACAGCGACGCGGTCGGCCGGGCGCTGTTCGGCGCGACGGCCGAACTGACCAGGCTGGCGGGGTGGATGGCCTTCGACACCGGGCAGCACGAAGCCGCGCAGCGCTACTACATCCAGGCCCTGCGACTCGCCCGGGCCGCCGCGGACGTGCCGCTCGGCGGGTACGTGCTCGCCTCGATGAGCCTCCAGGCCGGCTACCGGGGCTTCGCCGAGGAGGCCGTGGACCTCGCCCAGGCCGCGCTGGAGCGCAACCGGGGCCTGGCCACCGCCCGGACCATGAGCTTCTTCCACCTGGTGGAGGCACGGGCCCAGGCGAAGGCGCGCAATGCGGCGGCGTGTGCGACGGCGCTCGGCGCGGCGGAGAGCGCGCTCGAGCGAGCGCGCGCCGGGGATCCCGATCCGGCGTGGATCGACTTCTACGCCTACGACCGCCTCGCCGCCGACGCGGCCGAGTGCTTCCGCGACCTCGGAGTGCCCTCCAAGGTCCGGCAGTTCACCCGCGAGGCGCTGGCCAAGCCCACCGAGGGCTTCGTCCGCTCGCACGGGCTGCGGCTGGTGGTCTCGGCGATGGCCGAGGCGGAGGCGGGCAACCTGGACGCCGCGGTGGCCGCCGGCGAGCGCGCCGTCGAGGTGGCCGGCCGGATCTCCTCGCAGCGCAGCCGGGAGTACGTGGTGGAGATGCTGCGCCGGCTGGAGCCGTTCCAGGGTGAACGACGGGTACGGGAATTGACGGAGCGGGCGCGGGCGGTGATCGTCGCTCCGGCGTGAGCGGCGCGCGCCCGCCGGTAATTCAGGTGCACCGGCGGGAGGGGCCTGACTATGGTCTCTCTCGTCCGGGTGCGCAGGCAGAGGTTACTTCCACTCCTCATGGGCAGGTCGCGGGTTCGAGTCCCGCCACCGGTATTCCGTACCGGTGTAGCTCAGTCGGCAGAGCAGCATCGTCACCTCAGCCGACCTCGAACTCCGGACACCCACACGTGAATAGGAATTCCGCACCTCCCGGTGCGACGGCAGCGGTTACTTCTGGTGGACGCCGGTATTCCGGCGTTGCGGTTCGAGCCCGCGAAACACCGCCGCCGACTTGATCTCGGGAGGCATTGTGCTCCGGAGTGCCCGGTGCGCAGGCGGGGGTTACTTCGGATCTTGCGGTCCCGGGTTCGATTCCCGGGCGGCCGTGCGCGAGCGCGGCCGCTAGCTCAGTCCGGTAGAGCACAAGGCATACACCTCCGCCGACGTCGGCCGTCCCACGGCCGGCACGATCTCGGGCACCCCCACGGCCGCATGCCTCCCTCCCGTCCACACCGTCAGCAGGCCGAGGGGGGCTGCCGCATGTCCAGGTTCAATCTCCGCAGGGCCAAGGCCGGTCCGAGCTCACCGGTGAGCACGACCGGGCAGCGCGGCCGCACCCACCAGGGCGGTGTCGGCCACGCCCGGGACCGCAAGTCCGAACTCTTCCTGCTGGCGGTCGCCAACATGGTCGGCCGGGACACCTTCTACGAGCGCGGCGGTGACCGCGACGACCGCTACACCGCGCTGGTGCGCGAACTCGCCGTCGCCGAGCCGGAGTGGACCCTCGGGCTGCTGCGCTGGCTGCGGTACGGGGCGCAGATGCGCACCGCCGCGCTGGTCGGCGCCGCCGAGTTCACCCGGGCCCGGCTGGACGCGGGCGCCCACGGCCACTCCCGGCAGGCCGTCGACGCCGTGCTGCGGCGCGCCGACGAGCCCGGCGAGCTGCTCGCGTACTGGACCTCGCGCTACGGCCGGGCACTGCCGAAGCCGCTCAAGCGCGGGGTCGCGGACGCGGTGCGGCGGCTGTACGACGCGCGTTCCCTGCTCAAGTACGACACCGCGACCAAGGGCTACCGCTTCGGCGACGTCCTGGAGTTGACCCACCCGGCGCCCGACCCGGACAAGCCCTGGCAGGGCGCGCTGTTCGGCTACGCGCTGGACCGCCGGCACCGGCCCGAGGAGGCCGTTCCGCCCGCGGCCCTGCCGCTGCTGACCGCCAACCGCGAGCTGCTGGCGCTGCCGGTGGAGGAGCGCCGGGCGGCCGTGACCGCCGAGGGCGGTGCCGAACGGCTGGCCGCCGCCGGGCTGACCTGGGAGGCGCTGGCCGGCTGGCTCCAGGGGCCGCTGGACGCCGCGGCCTGGGAGGCGGTCATCCCGCCGATGGGGCCGATGGCGCTGGTGCGGAACCTGCGCAACTTCGACAAGGCCGGGGTCTCGGACGAGGTCGCGGCCGGGGTGGCCCGGCGGATCTCCGACCGGGGCGAGGTGCGGCGCTCGCGCCAGTTCCCGTTCCGGTACCTGGCCGCCTACCGGCACGCCCCCTCGCTGCGGTGGGGGCACGCGCTGGAGACGGCGCTCGCCCACTCGCTCGCCAACGTGCCCGAGCTGCCCGGCCGGACGCTGGTCCTGGTCGACCGCTCCGGCTCGATGTTCGACCGGCCCGGCGCGCAGACCGAGCTCAACCGGGCCGACTCGGCGGCGATCTTCGGCACCGCACTGAAGGTCCGGGCGGCCGAGGCGGACCTGGTCGAGTTCGGCACCACCAGCCGGGTGATCGAGGTCGGCCGGGGCGAGGCGGTGCTGCGGGTGCTGGATCGTTTCAGCAGCCTGGGCGGCACCAACACCGCCGAGGCCGTCCGCACCCACTACCGGGGCCACGACCGCGTCGTCATCGTCACCGACGAGCAGACCGGTTCCGGCTACCGGGGCAGCGATCCGCTCGCCGCCGTGCCGGCCCACGTGCCCGTCTACACCTGGAACCTGGTGGGCTACGCCCAGGGCCACGGCCCCAGCGGCGGCGCCAACCGGCACACCTTCGGCGGCCTCAGCGACGCGGCCTTCCGGCTGATCCCGCTGCTGGAGGCCGGGACGAACGCCGGGTGGCCCTGGGAGGCGTAGCCGGGAGGCGGCGGCTGCCGCACCGGGTCGGGGGACCGGTGCGGCAGCCCTTGGCGACGCCGGGGGCGATGCGGCGCCAGGGAGATGCGACGCCGGGGGAGGCGCGGCGCGGGCCGGGGGGACCGGCGCCGCATCCGCCGCATCACGGCTGCGCCACGAGGGGGGACGGAGGCGCCAGGTCGGGGGGCCCGGCGCCTCGACCCGGCGGCCCGCCGCCGGAAGGGGCGGAGCCACCGGGGGGTGGTTCCGCCGTACCGGGGC
>NZ_JBEPAK010000165.1:0-15895 GCF_040298565.1 Kitasatospora sp. NPDC001539
TCCCGAAGGACCGGGCGGCCATTCTCCTCGAGCCATCAACGGCAAACCACCGTCAGCCACACCCGGTCCTCCCGGACCGCTTCACATTCTTAGGGCCACCACCGTGAACGACACGACCGACCGTGATCCCGGCCCGGGTCCCGGTCCCGACCGCGATCCCGAGCACGATGGCGCCCCCGCCGACGTGGCCCACCGGATCACCGAACGGCGGGAGCGACTCGGCATCACCGAGGATTCGCTGGCCCGCCAGGCGGCGATGGCCCCCCGTTACCTGCACCACCTGCTCGAAGCCGGACCGACGTTCGACCCCGGGGGGTTCGTCCGGATCGCCGCCGCCCTCGGCATGAGCCGGGAGGAGCTTCTGACGGGCCGTCGCGACGCCCCGCCCGGGCAGGGCGGCCCCGGCCCGCGCCCCCGGCTGCTCAGCCTGACCGAGGCCGAGTGCTGGGACATGGTGGGCACCCACGGTGTCGGCCGGATCGGCCTGCCGGTGCGGCCGGGGCCGGCGGTCTACCCCGTCAACTACGTCGTCGACCGGGCTTCCTTCGCCTACCGCACGGGCCCCCGCGTCGGCACCGCCCCCCAGGAAGGCGCCGAGGTGTCGTTCCAGGTCGACCACATCGACGAGTACCTCGGGCGCGGCTGGAGCGTCCTCGCGGTCGGCACGGCCCACTACGTGAACGACCAGGAGGAGACGCGGCACCTCGACGGCCTCCCCGGCGCGGCCCCCTGGGCGGGCGGGGACCGGCCCTGCTGGGTACGCATCCGACCCGCCGAGATCACCGGCCGCCGACTGGTCACCGGCTGACCGGGGCGGCAGCCGGGGCACCCCTCGGTCCGGACCGCTCCGGGTGGCAAGTGCCTTGCCGGCGCGGCACGTTGGGCGGGCCGCTGGTGCTGCGGGCCGGAAGGCCGATCGCGGCCTCCGGGAGATACTCGTCGGATGGATCACGGATCAAGGGCCTCCTGGACCAACACCACCCACGACTGGGCCGCCGCCGTGGACGCGGGCCACCTCGCGGGCATCCGCCGCGACCCCGGGCGCTACGCGCCGGGCGGCGTCGACCACCTCGTGCTCGAGGTGGTCGCCTACGCGGCCGACGAGGCGGCCGACCGGGGCGCGGGGCGGTGCGTCGTCACCCTGCGGGCGGACGGCTCGGTCTCGGTACGGGACGACGGCCGGGGCACCGACACCCGGGTCGACGAACGCGGCGAGGTGGTCAAGAAGCCGGTGATGGCGACCAAGGATCTGCGCTTCTTCGACTCTCCGGAGCGCTCGGCGGAGGCGGAACGGCTTCCGGACGGCCGGCCGCGCCGGGGCATGTCCGTCGTCGCGGCCCTCAGCAGCCGGCTGATTCACACCAACCGGCGTCACAACGGGGCCTGGACCCAGCGCTACGAGCACGGCATCCCGGTGACCGGCCTCGACCGGATCGATCCGGACGGCACCACCGGCACCTGCGTGACCTTCCTGCCGGACGCGTCGTTGCTCCCGCAGAGCCCGTTGGACGCGGACCGGCTGGCCCGGTGGGCCGCGCACTGGCCCGCCCTGGACCTCCGGGTCGAAGACCTGCGGGGCCGCTCGTAGCGGGCCGGACCTGGCGGGAACCGCCCGTAGCGGGCGCGGCCGGGGGCGCGGTCACCCGACGACGGGTGGCCGGGCCGGCCGGCCCCGGGATCCGCACCCGCGGATGACGCCCCCGGGGCGTCCGCCGACGTGGCGAGCCCGCCTTGTAGCGGGCGCTACGCCTCGCTACGCTCGCCGCCATGAAGCAGCTGAACGTCCGACTGGACGACGCCGTGCACGAGGCCCTGGAGCAGCGCGCCGAGGCGGCCGGGATGAGCCTGCCGGACTACGCGCGCAAGGTGCTCGCAGAGGAGGCGGACGAGCGGCGCGAACGGTTCCTGACCGCGGCCGCCCACTTCGCCCAGGCCTGGGCACCGGCCTTCGAGGCGGAGTTCGGGCCCTACCCGCGCAACTCGCGCGACACCGCGGCGGACGCGGCGTGATCCTGCGGATCGACCGGGCCTGGCTGCTCGACCTCGCCCACCAGTTCCTGCCGCACGACCCGGACGTCACCGACTACGGCACCCTGGCCGCCGCGGTCGCCCGCCACGCCGACGCCGTGATGGACGTCCCCGTCTACGGCACCGTTCAGCAGCGCGCCGCGGCCCTGATGCACCAACTGATCCGCGTCCCCGCGCTGGAGTCCGGCAACGAGCTCTTCGCCGCGGTGGTCGCCGCCTCCTACCTCAGCGCCTCCGGTGTCATCGTCACCGCCGAACCCAAGCAGGCCGTCGCGCTCGCCGCCCGCATCCGTGCCGACGACATTGACGTCCGCGAGACGGCGGCCGCGATCCGCACCTGGTTCCGCTGACCACCGGTCCTCTCGAACACTCGAGTGACGTCGCCCGTGGCTGACGGATCGTCACTGGTCCCACACGCCGAGGACCAGGACCCAGGCGCCGCAGCCCGGGACGCGGTTCGCTGTCCGACGAACAGGGGAGCGGCGAAGCGGCCGCCGTGTCCATGGAGCCGGCCTGGCCGGTACCGTGGCGCCACGACCGCGGAGGAAGGACCCGGCATGGCACAGCGCTCCGTCGAGGACGAACAACCGCCCGGCTACCGCGGCCTGATCCTGGACTTCGTCGGCGTCCTCACCGAGGGCGTCCGCGAGTCGATCGCCGCCTGGGCCCTGGCCGAAGGCCTCGACGCGGACGCGTGGCGCCGCACCCTGACCACCGACCCCGTGGTGCGGCGGCTGTACACCGAACTGGAGCTCGGCCGGCTCCCGCAGGCCGAGTGGAACGCCCGCACGGGGGCCGTCCTCGGGGTGGACGGCGACAACCTGATGGGTCGGGCCTGGGCGGCGGTCCGCCCGGCCACCGAGATGGTCCGGTTCGCCCGGGAGGCCCGCCGCGCCGGGTACACCGTGGCGCTGCTCTCCAACAGCTTCGGGCTGGATCCGTACGACCCGTACGGGGCGACGGGCGTCTGGGAGCTGTTCGACGTCGCGGTGGTGTCCGAGCGCGAGGGCATCGCCAAGCCCGATCCGACGATCTACCGGACGGTCCTCGACCGCATGGGCCTGGCCGCCGCCTCCTGCGTGTTCGTCGACGACCAGCCGGCGAACCTGCTCCCGGCCGCCGAACTCGGCATCACCACCGTGCTGGCCGACGGACTCCCCGGTACGGTCGGGCACCTGGCCCGCCTGCTCGGCCTGGACCCGGGCAGCCCCGCCACCGAGCCTGTGGTGGCGGCCGGTTCGGATGCGGCACGGCCCTGACGCCGGTCTCCAGGCCAACGGTGCGGGGCGAGTACGGCGGTTCGGCCTCGCGGCCGGAAGGTTCTTGTGCGAGGACGGCCGGCGGCGGCCCCGGGTGCGGGACCGCCGCCGGCGCGGGAACTGCCGTCAGCCGTTGCCGCCGCCCGCCTTGAGGACCTGGGCCGCGGCCACGCCGGCCGCACTGTTGCCGTGGCCGCCGCCCTCGACCTCGGCGGCGACGGCGAGGTCGTCGCGGTAGGCGATGAACCAGCTGTTGGTGGACTGGCCGGAGCCGGTCTCGACCGTACCGGTCTTGGCCCCGACCTGGCCGTTCAGCCCCGACATCGGCGCGCGGGCGGTGCCCTGGGTCGCGGTCCTGGCCATCATGGCGCGCAGATCGCGGGCGATGTCCGCCGGCAGCTTCCCGGGCGCGGTGACGCGCTTGACGTCCTCCCGCAGGACGGGCTGACGGAACGTTCCGCTCTGCACGGTCGCGGCGACCGAGGCCATCAGCAGGGAGTTCACCTGGATCTGGCCCTGCCCGATGTACTCGGCCGCCGCCTCGTCCTTGGTGCCCGGCAACGGGATCGTGGCGTCCCGGCTCGGGATGCCGATGTGCCACTGCAGGCCGAGGCCGAACTGGTCGCGGGCCACCGCGGCCAGGGTGCCCGGCTGCAGTTTCTCCAGCCCCTTGTCGATGAATCCGGTGTTGCAGGAGCGGGCGAAGTCATTGGTGAGCGTGGCGTTGGGGAAGTCCCCCGGCTCGTCGTTGTGCCAGGCCCTGGGGGAGTAGGTGGTTTCCTTGCACGGCACGACGGTGTCCGGGCTCACGCCCGCTTCCAGCAGCGCGGCGGAGGTGATCACCTTCATCGTCGAGCCCGGCGGCTGCCCGCCCCCGACCGCGCGGTTGAAACCGCCCTGCGGGGAGTAGGCCATCGCCAGGATCCGCCCGGTGCTCGGCTGAACGGCCACCAGCGAGGCCGGCTTGCCACCCGCGGACTGCTGCTTGACCGCCTCTTCGGCGACCTGCTGGAGATCGGCGTCCAAGGTGAGCTTGACCTCCGGTGCGCTCGACGGGGTCAGGACGAACAACTGCTCCGGATCCTGGGCACCGCCGCCGGACAGCACCACCGCCTGTCCGGTGACGACCGTCGCACCGTCCGCCGGGGCGATCTGCGGCAGCACGCTGCGCAGCGACGGGAAGGCGTCCAGCGGACGGCCCTTGCGGTCGGTCGGCTTCGACACCGGGTTGGCCAGCGGACGTACGCCGATCGTCCTGCCCGCACCGAGCTTGGGGTGCACCACACTCGGCGCCCAGCGCACCAGCATCCGCCCGTCCGCGGCCCGCATCACACCCATGACGCTGTCGTACTCCCAGGCGTCCGGCGTGCTGTCGAACTCCGCCCGCACCTTGAAACCGACGGCCGGCTCGCTCGGGGTCCCGGCCGGGGCCGGGCCCGTTCCGGTCAGAGTGAGGGTCTTGGCGGGCACCCCCTCGTGGAACGCGGCCAGCGCCGCCCGGGCCGCCTCCGGGCGGTCGGTCATCCCACCCGCGACCGTGAAGTCCCCCCGCCCCCAGGCCGCCAGGAACTCCTTGGCCACCGCCTCGGCCTGCTCCGCGCTCGGCGGCTGCTGCGCCGCCCCCGTCGCGGCGGCCGGCCTGCCGCCGCCGTCCCCGGGGGAGCCGCCCGATACGGCGCTCACCAGGTTGTACGCGCCGTAGCCGCCGACCCCGACCAGCGCGGCGAAGACCCCGCCGACGGCCACCAGCACGGCCCGGCGCGCGCCCGAGCGCCGCGCCGGCTCCTCCGCCTGGCCGGTGTGCTCCCGGAGATCGAGGTCGTCCTCGTACTCCTGGTACTCCTCGCAACCCCCGTACTCCCCGTACTCCCCGTACTCCGTGTACCCGGCGTCGTCGGCGCGCGCCTGCTCGTCAGCCATCCTGTTCTTCCCCCCATGCGAATGTCCTGATCACGGCCCGACTTCTCCCCGTTCCCCGCACCGCGCGGTCCGGCGACGGGTCGTTCGGGCCCGGACCAGGGTAGTACCGGCCCGGGAGCGGACGATCGTCGGCCCGGCAAGCGCCGACCGCGGCCGGGTCGGAGCTCGGCGCGGCTGCCCGTCATCACGCCCCAACGCGGCGGTTACAGAACGGAGTTGTGGGTGCTGAACCGATCCCCAGCCGCCTCGCGCCCGCGGACGCCCGTCGTCCCTCGCCGCGGCCTCGGACGTGCCGACCTCAGGGCTCCAAGGTCACGGTCTCGCCAAGTCCCGTGCAAACGGCGCCTGATCATGGTGGGTTCGTGTCGACCCCGGCCCGCCGGGGAACATCTGAGCGCAGACGCGAACAACAGGAGACATGGTGGCGGTCGACGGCAGCAACATGGCGCACGCTGTGATCGAGACGGCGGTGAAGGAGCGCACGCGGCTCCAGACCGGCCGGAGCCGGACGACGACCCTGGTGGTGCTGGGCTTCTTCGCCGCCCTGGGCCTGTTCCTGGCGCTGGTGGTGGGCAAGTCCGATCCGACCAGCGCGCCGACCTGCGACGGCCAGACCATGACGCGGGACTCCGAGTGCCGGATCTGGTCCAACCACGGCGGCGGGGGCACGTACAGCTACGACGAGATGATCGACCGCCGGGAGTCCTCGAACGGCGTGTGGCGGGTGGTCGGCTTCGGCGGCGCGGGTCTGGCCGTGGTCGGGATGGTCGTCGCGGCCACCAGGCTCGATCCGAAGCGCCCCTGGGGCAAGCCGGTCGCCGAGGCCTGCCCGCGCTGCCACCAGCCCACGCTGCGCGAGAAGTTGACGGTGCACAGCATCTCCCGCGGGCGGACCACGTACCGCTACAGCGGCATCGTCACCCTCTGCACACCCGTCTGCGGATTCTCGGCGGTGCGGCAGCGCTGACGGCGAGCGGTCGGGCCCGGCCGGGAGCCCGGAGAGCGGCGGCCCGAGGGCCTGGGGGGTGTGAGGCTTCCCGGAGGCAGGCGCGTCAGTCCGCCAGGCCCAGCGGATCGGGGGCGGTGGCGAGCAGCTCCGGGCCGTTGGGCGCGCGGACGCTGTTGACGGCGGGCGGGACGGCGCGCACCCGCAGGTCGCCGTCGCCGGGGCGGCGCAGCAGGTGGTGGAGGTCCGTGGGATCGGTGTGGGCGGGGGAGAGCCAGGTGGGCACGTCGTCGGGGGCGATGGTCAACGGCATCCGGTCGTGGACGCGGCCGGCCGAGTCGGTGGCGTCGGTGGTGATGACGGTGGCGGTGGCGAGCCAGGCGAGCGGGTCGTCCTCGGGCCGGCCGGGGTCGCGCCAGAACTCGTAGAGCCCGGCCATGAGCATCACGCCGCCCGTGCTGAGGAAGTACGGCTGCTTGTACTTCTTGCGGTCGGCGGTGGCGGGGACTTCGCGCCACTCGAAGTAGCCGTCGGCCGGGATGACGCAGCGGCGGGCGGCGAAGGCCTTGCGGAAGGCGGGCTTGGTGTCGACGGTCTCCGAGCGCGCGTTGATCATCCGGGCGGCGCCGGACGGGTCCTTCGACCAGGACGGGACCAGTCCCCAGCGCAGCGCGCGCAGTTGGCGCTGCACCTCGCCGGTCTCCCGGTCGACGCGTTCGAGCACGGCGGGGATCGGGTCGGTGGGGGCGACGTTCCAGCTCGGCGCGAGGGTCTCGGCCGGGTCCCAGCGGAGTTCTCCGAGCAGTGAGACGAGGTCCTGGGGCGTGGTGGTGGAGACGAAGCGGCCGCACATGCCCCCAGCCTGCCACCCGCCGCAGCCGATCGGCGAGTACGGGGGCGGTTCAGCGCGCCGGGCGGCTGCCCGCCGGGTGCACGTCCGGCGACCGGCCGTCCGGCGCATGGAGGTCCGGCGCATGGCGGTCCGGCGCGTGCACGTCCGGCGAGCGGCCGCCCCGCGAGCGGTTCTGAGCGGTGTGGCCGCCCGGGGTGTGGCCGAACGTCCGGCGGAAGACGTCGATGAACGCGCTGGCCGAGGACCAGCCGCAGCGGTGCGCGACGGCCGTGACGGGCACGCCCTCGGCGAGCAGCACCAGGGCGTGGTGAAGGCGCAGCTGGGTGCGCCACTGGGGGAAGGTCATGCCGAGGTCGGCGCGGAAGAGCCGGGAGAGCGTGCGGCTACTGGCACCGACGGCGCGGCCGAGCTCGGCGAGGGTCCGGGAGTCGGCCGGATCGGCGCGCAGCCGTGCGCACACGGCCTGGAGGAGCGGCTCGGCGGGGGTGGGCAGGTGCAGCGGCTGCTGGGGCGAGGCACGTAGCTGGTCGAGCAGGACGGCACGCAGCCGGGAGCGTTCGGGACTGTCCTCCTCGGGGGCCCGGGTGTAGGCGATGATCAGCTCGCGCAGCAGCGGGCCGACGGCGAGCACGGTGGGGCGGGCGAGGGCGAGCGGGTTGTCGTCGGCGGGCAGGCCGACGAGGTGGAGCTCGAGTCGGCCGTGCGCCTGGTGGGCGTGGACGGTGCCGGCCGGGATCCAGAGCGCGCGGTTGCCGGGGGCGACCCAGGAGCCGGCGTCGGTGGTGATCGCGACGACGCCCCGGGCCGCGTAGGCGATCTGGTGGTCGTCGTGGCGGTGGGCGTCGATCCCGGCGCCGGGCGGCAGGAGCTGGGCACGGGTCGGTGCGACGGGATCGTGGCGGATCTTTGACATCGGCTGGCAGGTTATCGGAAGTCGGACAGGGGGCGTGCGGCCCAGCATGGCGGAGTGCTGAAACGACCGTCAGAGGACCAGACCTGGCCGGCCGGCGCGCCGGAGGGCGAGCCGGCGAACCACTCGAGGAACCAGCCGGCCGGCCCATCGGGAAGACCTTCACCGGGGCCGAGCTCGCGCCCGCGACCGTACCTCAGGTCGATCGCCCTGCTGTCCGTCGGACACTCCTGCGTGGACGTCTACCAGGGCGCGGTGGCGGCGCTGGTGCCCTTCCTCGTGGCCGAGCGCGGCTACGGCTACGCCGCCGTGTCGGGCGTGGTGCTGGCCGCCTCGCTGCTGTCCTCGGTGGCGCAGCCGCTGTTCGGGGCGCTCACCGACCGCCGGCCGCTGCCCTGGCTGCTGCCGGTCAGCACGCTGCTGGGCGGCGCGGGCATCGCGCTCAGCGGTGTGGGCGGCTCGTACGGGCTGACGCTCGCCTGCGTGGCGCTGTCGGGCGTCGGGGTCGCCGCCTACCACCCGGAGTCGGCGCGGGTGGCCAGGTCGGTCACGCGAGGCACCGGCGCCGGCCACCGGGGGATGGCCTGGTTCTCGCTGGGCGGCAACCTGGGCTTCGCGGCTGCGCCGTTGCTGGTCGCCGCCGTGGTCGGGACGGGCGGGCTGCGCCTCGCCCCGCTGCTGGCACTGCCGGCCCTCGCGGGCGCCGCGCTCTGCATCCCGGTGCTGCGCGACCTGGCCCGCCGCCGCGCCTCCGCGGCGGACGCGGCGGCGAAGCGAGGACGGGACGACCGGGCCTCCTTCGTGAGACTGTCGCTGGCGGTGGTGTGCCGCTCGATCGCCTTCGTGGGCCTGAGCACCTTCCTGTCGCTGTTCGCCACCCAGCGGCTCGGCGGCGGCACGGCGCCCGGCACGGCGGCGCTGGTGGTGCTCTACGCGGGCGGTGCGGTCGGCTCGGTGCTGGGCGGCGCGCTGGCGGACCGGTGGGGCCGGGTCGCGGTGGCCCGCTGGTCGTACCTGGTCGCGGCGGTGGCGCTGGCCGGGGTGCTGCTGGTGCCGGGCCCCGCGCTGTACCTGTTCGTCGCACTCACCTCGGCCGGCCTGTACGTGCCGTTCTCGCTCCAGGTCACGCTCGGACAGGACTACCTGCCCACCCGGATCGGCACCGCGAGCGGGATCACGTTGGGGTTGACGGTCAGCATCGGTGGCCTGGCCGGTCCGCTGATCGGCGTTCTCGCGGACGCGACCTCGCTGCGCACGGCGCTGCTGCCGCTGGTGGCGATGCCGCTGCTCAGCTGGGCGCTGTTCCGCGCCCTGCCGGAACCCGCCGCGCCCGAGGAGGAGCCGGAGCCCGCCGCGCCCGAGAGCGAGGCGGAGCCCGCCGCGCCCGAGAGCGAGGCGGCGTCCGCCGCGCCGGAGGGCGAGGCGGCGTCCGCCGGGGGCGGCCCCTGACCGGGCGCGGCGGGAGGCGGCCGGATCAGGTGGTCGCGCAGTCCAGGACCCGGCCGTCCGCCGTGCCGACCAACAGCCGGCCGTCCGCGGTGGCGGTGAGCGCCGTCGGGACGACGGGCACGCCCGCGACGGCCGGCCGGTCGCGCCGGCGGACGGCGCCGCTGTGCAGGTCGAGGGCCAGCAGTTCACCGTCGCGGTAGGCCACGTAGGCGGTGTCCGCCGCCATGTCGAGGTCGGTGGCGACGTGGTCGGTCCGGAACACCCAGCGCGGCGCGCCGTCGGCGGCCGCGCGGCGGACCACGAAGGAGCCGCCGGGCTGCAGCCCGTGACCGTGGTGGACGGTACCGGCGTGCACGAGGTCGCCGTCGGCCGTCTCCACGCCCGGGCCGGGATAGTGAACCTCCCCGGGCTCCCAGGAGAACGGGAACAGGTGCCGGACACCCGCGCCCACGGGCGAGCGCACCGCGAGCCAGTGCTGCTTCCGCTCCCGGCGACTCCGCCTGGTCACGTTGGCGTAGTTCCGGCTGCCGTGCCGGATCCGCAGGCGATCGTGCCGGTCGCGGTACGGCGTGGTCCGGTGACGGATCAGCAGGCCGTCGGTGAGGCCGGTGGGTACGGGTGGCTCCGGGTCGTCCTCCGCCCGGGCGATGGTGGCCAGCACGGCGCCGTCCGGCCGCTCTTCGACGGAGAGGACGTGGCCCCGGGCCTCCCAGTTCGGGCTGAGCGCGGACAGTGCCCGCTCCGCGTCGACCCGTCCGTCCGGGCGCGGAGCCGGCACCCGGGGGCCGGCCAGGTCGGCGCCGGTCAGCGAGCGGGGTGCGACGGCGCGCCAGTCCGGCCGCCGTACGACGGCGATGTGGCCCTCGGCCTGCGCCGCCAGGTCGTCCTCACCGTCGTCGGGCGGTGCCATGAGCACCTGGAGGGTCTGCTCGTCGAGCCAGGCCAGTCCGAGGACCTGGCGGCCGAAGTCGTGCTCGACGAGGGAGCCGGCAACGCCCGTCTCCCAGTCGAGCAGGAGGAGTTCACCCTCGAAGAAGTAGCCGCCGTCGTACTGGCCGGTGCCCACGGCGAGCAGTGGTGCCGTCGGGTGGAAGGCCAGCGCTTGCACCGGGAAGGGCGAGTGGAGCACCGCCCGGCAGCGGAGGTCCCCCGTGCCGTACACCCCCACCGTCGCCCTCCCGGCGAACGCGCACTCGCCCGCGACGGCGGTGAGGCCCCGCTTCTCGTCGGGGACGGCGAGGACGGGGCGGCCGACCTCGGCGAACGGGCGGTCACCGAGGACGCGGCGGACACGGAGCGGGGAGATCATTCCCAGGATCTCCCCGCA
This sequence comes from Kitasatospora sp. NPDC001539, assembly GCF_040298565.1. NCBI lineage: Bacteria > Bacillati > Actinomycetota > Actinomycetes > Kitasatosporales > Streptomycetaceae > Kitasatospora > Kitasatospora sp. NPDC001539. Next base: position 10,693 of record NZ_JBEPAK010000165.1, read on the forward strand.
GGCCGGTGACCCCCCGACACCGGGGGAGGGCTGTGCTGCCCGCCGTCCGTCGACGGGACGTCACTTCCGTGTCAACCGCCGCCCCCCATCACGTCGTTGAGGCAGTCCGGAGGACGAGCGGCCCCGCGGCGCATGTGCCTCGCGAATCGGGATAGACGAGCGGGCGGAAACCACCGCTCGCTCGGAAGGAGTCCCCCGTGACCGACACCGCCCGCCTCCCCGGAGCGCTCGAGCACCACTGGTCCTGGCAGATACGGGGCGCCTGCCGCACCGTCGACACCAACCTCTTCTTCCACCCGACCAATGAACGCGGGGCCGCCGCGAAGCAGCGCGAGCAGGTGGCGAAGTCGGTGTGCGCCCGCTGCCCGGTGCTCGCGGAGTGCCGGGAGTACGCGCTCGAGGTCCGCGAGCCCTACGGCGTGTGGGGCGGGCTGACCGAGGACGAGCGCCGCGCCCTGATCGCCGGCCGGCACGCCCGGCGCCCGGTGGCCGCCTGACCGCTGGGAACACAGCCGGGAGCACTGCTTGGGGGCACCGCCGACCGGCCGCCGCCTTCCGGCGACGGCGATCCCCCTGCCCGACCGTCACGTCGGAAGGGGGATCCGAACCGCCCGAACGACCCGTCGGCACCGGCTCGCGCAGGTGGCGCCCGTCCTGAACCCGGCGCGGGTGACCGCGGGTCAGGCCTTGATGGTGAGCCAGGCGCCGAGCCCGCTGCAGCCGCGGGCATCGTAGGTGGTGCTCCGGTAGCCGGCCGGGATCGGCGAGTACGGGCAGGTCCAGATGCCGTTGCGGACGAGTTCGTGGAACCAGGCGCCGACGCCGCTGCAGCCGCGCGAGTCGTAGTTCGTCAGCACGTAGCCGGAGACGATGGGCGAGCCGGAGCAGGTCCACAGACGGTTCTGCGCGGGCTGCTGGTACCACGAGCCGTGGTTGTTGCAGCCGCTGGCGTTGTACATGGTGATGACGTAGCCGCTCGGGACGGGCGCCCCGGAACAGGTCCAGCCGCCGGTGGCCGAGGCCGTTCCGGCCGTCGTACCGGTGAGGGCGGCCGCGAGCACGGCGACCGTCGCAGCGGCCCTTCCGGCGCGGGTCATGAGCTGGCGGATGATCCTGGTCACGGCGACACCGGTCCGATCGGTCGTCTCCGTGCCGCCGGAGCGGCACGGGCAGGCGGAAAAGCGGGACGCGCCGCACCCTATCGACGGCGATCGGCTCTTCGATAGGTCAGATCGAATGGTTGCCACACCTGTCCGAAAACGGTCCGTGGACCCGGCCGGAACGGCCCGACGACCGCAGACCCGTCGGCCGATCTCGCGGGGCATGTGAACAGCGGTTCCGGGCAGACGTGATCGCGAAAAGCCGGCGCGCGGCCTCGGAAGTCCCCTCGAGCAGGACAGGACGAGCGTCGGCGACGGCACGGCAGTGGTGACCGCCCACCGGTCGGACGGCGGATCGAAGGCGGACCCGCACAGCGGGCCGACCGGGCGAGTGGAACAGGACGAGTGGAAGGAGAGCCCGCCATGGCCGATTCGGAGAAGGCATCCGCACGCCGACAACGGTCGGAGCCGGGGGTGGTCGAGACCTGTCTGCCGGCGAGGCTGGACCGGCTGCCCTGGTCGGCGTGGCACTGGCGGATCGTGATCGGCCTGGGCACGGTGTGGATCCTGGACGGTCTGGAGGTCACGATCGTCGGCAACATGGCCGGCCGACTCGCCCAGAACGGCAGTGGGATCGCCATCTCCACCAGCCAGGTGACGACGGTGGCCGCAGCCGTGTACGTCGCGGGGGCGTGCAGCGGAGCGTTGTTCTTCGGCTGGCTGACCGACCGGCTGGGCCGCAAGAAACTGTTCATGGTCACGCTCGCCGTCTACCTGGCCGCCACGGCGGTGACGGCGGTGTCGTGGACGGCGTGGTTCTTCTTCCTGTGCCGCTTCTTCACCGGCTTCGGCATCGGCGGGGAGTACGCGGCGATCAACTCCGCGATCGACGAGCTGATCCCCGCCCGGGTGCGCGGCAGGGTCGACCTGATCATCAACGGCAGCTTCTGGGTCGGCGCCGCCCTCGGCGCCTTCGCCTCCATCGCGCTGCTCAACACCGCGCTCTTCGCCACCGACATCGGCTGGCGGCTGGCCTTCGGCATCGGCGTGGCGCTGGGCCTGGTGATCCTCCTGGTGCGCCGGCACGTCCCGGAGAGCCCCCGCTGGCTGTACACCCACGGACGCGCGCCGGAAGCCGAACAGGTCGTCGTCGAAGCCGAGCAGGCCGTGGAACGCGAGAGCGGACAACCGCTGCCCCCCGTCACCGGCGAGCCGATCCGCATCCGCGAACGCCAAGCACTCGGCTTCGGCACGATCGTCCGGACCGTCGTCGCCCGCTACCCCCGCCGCACCTCGCTCGGCCTCGCCCTCTTCATCGGCCAGGCCTTCCTCTACAACTCCGTCACCTTCGGCTACGCCGTCATCCTGACGACCTACTTCGGCGTGGCGGAGGGGGACACCGGCTACTACTTCGTGGTCATCGCGGTCGGCAACTTCCTCGGCCCGCTGCTGCTCGGGCACCTCTTCGACACCGTCGGCCGCAAGCCGATGATCGCCGGCAGCTACATCGGCTCCGGCCTGCTGCTGTTCGCCACCGCCGCGCTGTTCCAACACGGTTCGCTCTCGGCCGCCACCATGACGGCCTGCTGGACGGTCGTGCTGTTCCTCGCCTCGGCCGGGGCCAGCGCCGCCTACCTGACGGTCAGCGAGATCTTCCCGCTGGAGACCAGGGCCCTGTCGATCGCCTTCTTCTACGCCGTGGGCACGGCGGTCGGCGGCATCAGCGGCCCGCTGCTCTTCAACGGCCTGGTCAGCAGCGGCAAGGTCTCCGACACCACCCTGGCCTTCTGCATCGGGGCCGCCCTGATGACGCTGGCCGGGCTCGTCGAGGCGGCGATCGGCGTCAAGGCCGAGCGCCGCAGTCTGGAGTCCCTGGCCACGCCGCTCAGCGCCGTCCCCGCCCCGTCGAAGGGTTAGCCCGCAGACCGCGGTGACCGCCCGCTCCTTCACACCGCTGCGCGGGAAGTCGGCCAGGTCGACTTCCCGTGCAGCGGTGTGGGGGGCCGGCTTCGGGCCGCCTTCGCCTCTCGGCCTCGCCGGGCCGCCCGGCCTCGCGCCACGAGAAATTGAACGCGTTCAGTTCTGTCGCTAGGCTCGATGTTCGAGAGGGAGGGGAACCATGAAGATCGTCATTCCCGGCGGATCCGGTGCGCTGGGGACGCTGCTCGACCGTGCGCTGACGGCGGCCGGGCACCGGGTCGTCGTCCTCAGTCGCAGGCCCGACGGGCCCCGGCAGGTCGGGTGGGACGGGCGGAACCTCGGGCCGTGGGCGGCGGAGGTCGACGGCAGTGACGTGGTCGTCAACCTGGCCGGGCGGAGCGTCAACTGCCGCTACACCGACGAGAACCGGCGGGCGATGATGGATTCCCGGGTGCACTCCACCCGGGTCGTCGGCCAGGCCATCGCCGCCGCGCGCCGCCCGCCGGGCGTCTGGTTGCAGATGAGCACCGCCACCGTCTACGCCCACCGGCACGACGCGCCCAACGACGAGCCGACCGGCGCGATCGGCGGCGAGGAGCCCGATGCCCCGGCATCCTGGCGGTACAGCGTCGACATCGCCCGGGCCTGGGAGGACGCGCAGGCGCAGGCGGACACCCCGCACACCCGCCGGCTCGCGTTGCGCACCGCCGTCGTCCTCGGCCCCGAGCGCGGCGGCGCCCTCGACGCCCTCTCCTGGCTGGCCCGGCTCGGTGTCGGCGGCTCGATCGCGGGCGGCGCGCAGTACGTCTCCTGGATCCACGAGCGGGACTTCGTCCGCGCCGTCGCGTTCCTCATCGGGCGGGACGAGCTCGCCGGCGCGGTCAACCTCGCCGCACCGGACCCGCTGCCCCAACGCGAATTCATGCGCCACCTGCGGGCGGCCTGGGGCATGCCGCTGGCGCTGCCCGCCGCGCGCTGGATGGCCGAGATCGGCGCCTTCGCGCTCCGCTCGGAGAGCGAACTGCTGCTGAAGAGCCGCCGCGTCGTACCGTTCAGACTGCTCGACGCGGGTTTCACCTTCGAGCATCCCCACTGGCCGCAGGCCGCCCGTGACCTGGTGCGGCGGCTGCGCGGTCGCTAGGCGGGCGGGTGCGGCGGGCCACGGCGGTCGCCCGGCGGGTGACGGGGACCGACAGGGCCGAAAGGGCCGACGGGCCCGGGCGTGCCGGTGGGGCAGGCCCGGGCCAGTGGCGGCTCCGCGAGTGCGGGGCGAGCGGCGAGGGTGCCGACTTCGGATTACCGGTCCGCGGTAAGCCGGCCGGCCGCGCCCCAGCTGTCCGCCGGGTACTCCTGGATCCACACGTACACGCTCTCGGCGGGGACCTCCAGGGTCTCCACGAAGGCCTCGGTGACCTTCTTGACCAGCTCGCGCTTCTGCTCCACGCTGCGCGGGCCCTGCTGAATGGTGACGATCGGCATCTTCGGCTCCTGACCGGGTGTCTGCTGGACTCTCAATGCCGGGTTCTCCGGCTGGGACCAGTCCACCCGATCGGGCCGTCCGGACCCAGACCTGATTCGCTCTAGCAGCGATCATGAATCGTGATCGCTGCACGTCACGGGTGTCCGGCGGCAGGTTCCCGGTGCCTGGGGTGTCCGACGCGACCCGGGTTCGTTCAACCAGGAGAGACCATCCCCCCGGGCCCCGCCCCCGATCCCCGACGTCGAGGAAGCCCCATGGCAGCGATCGACGCAGGTGCGCGGAAATGCGGAATCAGTGGCACGGACTGCCTGGCCGACTGCCTCGGGCTTCCGGACGTCTCCGAGCACGACGCGTTGCAGTAGGCGCTTCGACGCGCAGAGCCCGGACCCGCCCCGGACGAGGGGGCCGGGCCGGCGTGCTGATCCCCCGGGGCCCGGATGCGGCACGCCGCAGCAGGCCGCGCGGGTCAGGAGACGACGGGGCTGCGGCGCTCCACGAGGACGACGTCGCGCCAGCGCCCGCCGCGCTGGCCGAGACGTTCGCGGATACCGACCACGCGGAAGCCCGCCTTGGCGTGGAGCGCGAGGCTGGCGGTGTTCTCCGGGAAGATGCCGGACTGCACGGTCCAGATCCCGGCGGCGTCGGTGGAGGCCAGCAGTGCCTCCAGCAGCGCCAGACCCACTCCCCGGCCCCGGGCGCCGGG
>NZ_JBEPAK010000166.1:0-15747 GCF_040298565.1 Kitasatospora sp. NPDC001539
GCCCCCCGCCGCCGGGCCACCGGGTGCTCCCCGGCCACCCGCCGGGCCCCCCCCCGCCCCGCGGCGGGGCGGGGGGGGCGCCCGGCGGCGGGGGCCGGGCGCACCGGTGCGAGCAGGGCCGGGCGGGCCGGCTGCGGCGGGAGCCCGGGGGCGGGCGCAGCTGCTCGGCGGCCGGACGGGTGACGTCCGGCCTGCGGGGGGCCGCGGGGGTGCCGGGGCCGCCGGCGCTCGTTTGAATGGACGGATGGACTGCGTGTTCTGTGCGGTGGTGGCGGGCGAGGAGCCGGCGCACCTGGTGCTCGACGACGAGGCGGCGGTGGCCTTCCTGGACCGGCGCCCGCTCTTCCCCGGCCACGTGCTGGTGGTGCCGCGCGCCCACCACCGGACCTTGGCGGACCTGCCGCCCGCCGAGGTCGGCCCCTTCTTCCTGCGGGTGCAGCGGGTGGCGGCTGCCGTCGAGCGGGGCATGGGCGCGGCGGGCAGCTTCGTGGCGGCGAACAACCGGATCAGCCAGTCGGTGCCCCACCTGCACGTCCACGTGGTGCCGCGCAATCCGAAGGACGGGCTGCGCGGGTTCTTCTGGCCGCGGGGGAAGTATCCGGACGAGGCCGGGGCGGCGGAGGTAGCGGCCCGGCTGCGGGCGGCGCTCGCCGCGGCGTAGCCACCGGCGAGAGCATCACGCTGCGGGTGCGGTACGACGCGGAGAGTAGCGCCGCGTACACCCCCGGAAGCAGCGGAAGGGGCGTGAAATCCGCTTCGGGGTGGACGAGTTCGCAGGTCGAGGGGGCCTAGGCTCACAGCCATGGAAGATCTCGCCAGCCTCGTACACCAGACCGCAGACCGGCTCGCGGGCCAGACCGTCGGCGCCGTGGTCGCCGGGCTGGCCGACGGCGCCGTGGAGTTCCACGGCGTCGGGCGGACCGGCCCGGGCGGAGGTGCGCCCGGGCCGCGCACCCTGTTCGAAATCGGTTCCGTCACCAAGGTGTTCACCTCGCTCCTGCTCGCGCGGCTGATACTCGACGACACGGTGCGACTCGACGAGCCGCTCGCGGACGTACTCGGCGAGGGCGCAGTGGTCCCGGCACGGGGCGGCGTGCCGATCACCCTGCGGCACCTCGCCACCCACACCTCGGGGCTGCCCCGGCTGCCGAGGGGCATGGCGGTACGGGCGCTCCTCAGGCCCAACAAGCCCGATCCCTATGCGGGTTGCACCGCCGAGGCGGTGTTGGCGGGGCTCGCCAGGACGCGCCTGCGAGCCGTGCCCGGCCGCGGCTTCCGGTACTCCAACCTCGGTGTCGGGCTGCTCGGGCTGGCCCTGGCCCGGCGGGCCGGCGCCGAGTACGGGGAGCTGGTGGCGCGCGAGGTCGGCGGACCGCTCGGCCTGGTGGACACCTGCCTGCGGCCGGCCGCGAAGCAGTCCGAGCGCCTGGCGGTCGGGCACTCGGCGAGCGGGCAGCCGGTGCCGTACTGGGACCTGGCGGCGATACCGGGCATGGGCGGACTCCTGTCCACGGCCGCCGATCTCTCGATACTCCTGCGGGCCCAGCTGTCCGCCGAACGCGAGCCGGACGGTCCGCTGGCGCCCGCGATCACCACCACCCGCGCCACTCGGCACCGGGTCAACGCGTTCGCCTGGGCACACCTCGGCTGGCTGGGGCACCGGCTGCACGCCCAGCAGGGCGGCCACCTCCAGCTGTGGCACAACGGAGGTACGGGCGGGTTCGCTTCCTTCGTCGCGTTCGATCCGGACAAGCAGGTGGGGGTGGCGATACTGGCCAACAGCTGCCGGTCGGTGGACCCGGCGGGGACGGCACTGCTGCGCAGGCTGCAGCAGGACTTCGCGACGGCGGGCTGAGCGAAGCCTCAGGCGGCCGCCGCCGAGGCGATCGGTTCGAGCAGCGGGTGCGGGCGGGCCAGGGCGAGGGAGACCGGGTCGTCGCGGCGGCCGGCAATGCGGACGGGGTTGGGTCGCATCGTGACCTCGGCCGGCGGGACGGGCCCGCCACCGCACTGCGGGCACGCGCCGAGGAGGTCCAGGTCGGTGCCGCAGGGCGTGTGGGCGAACAGGTGGTGCGGGCCGCCCTCCGTGGCGTGTCGGCCGCCCCAGCGGCTCAACTGGTAGAGCGGGCCCCAGAGTTCGAGGCCCACCTCGGTGAGCAGGTAGCCGTGGCGCAACGGCGCCTGCTGGTACGGCTCCTTGCGCAGCACCCCGGCGGCGACCAGGGCGTTCAGGCGGGCGGTGAGGACGGCGCGGGGGATGCCCAGGTGGAGGAGGAAATCGTTGAACCGCTGCACGCCGTAGAAGGCGTCGCGCACGATCAGCAGGCTCCAGCGCTCGCCGACCACCTCGAGCGCGCGGGCCAGTGCGCAGTCCTGCGATTCGTAGTCCGTTCCCAGCGCCATGCGGGCCAGCCTAGTCCACTCCCCCGTTGGGTTCAATGAACAGACTTCAAGTGATAGCGTGCCAGAGAAAGTCATGGTTCATTCACCAGACTGAAGCGCCCCTACCCACGGGTCCGCACACCGGAGGGAACACCCATGCCCCCCGCACCGATCGGCGACTCCGCCGCACCCGCCCCCGCCGCAGCTCCCGTCCGGCCCGGGGCCACCCTGGCCGTCACGGCGACGGCGACCGCACTGGTCACCGTCGCCTACACCGCCCCCACCGCCTCGCTCGCCGCCACCGCGCAGGCCGCCCACCTGGGGGCTTCCGGTCGTACCTGGATCCTCACCGGCACGCTGGTCGGCGTCTCGGCGCTGCTGCTCACCGCCGGCAGCGCCGCCGACGACCACGGTCGCAAGCGGGTCTTCACCCTCGGTACGGCACTGTTCGCCGCCGCCGAAGCCCTGGCCGCGCTCGCCCCCGGCGGCGCCGTCTACCTGGCCGCCAGGGTGCTGCTCGGCATCGCCTCCGCCGCCGTCCTGGCCCCCGCCCTCGGCCTGATCAGCCACGCCCACCCGCCGGGCCCTGCCAGGGTCCGCGCCCTCGGGATCTGGGGCGCGGCCGTCGGCCTCGGCATCGCGGTGGGACCGCTCTACGGCGCGCTCGTCCAGCAGTGGGCCGGCTGGCGCGCCGTCGGCGGCGGACTCGCGCTGGTCTCCGCCGCCGTGGCCGTCTGCGCCGCCGGGTACCTCACCGAGTCGAAGGCCGACCGGCCGCACGCGCTCGACCCGTACGGCGTGCTGACCCTGGCCGCCGGGACGTCCCTGCTGATCGCCGGACTGGCCGAGGGCCGCAGCGGCTGGGGCCGGCCGGTGGTGGTGGCACTGCTCGCGGGCGGGGTGCTGCTGCTCGCGGCCTTCGCCGCGGTCGAGGCGAGGGGCCGCGAGCCGATGCTCGACCTCGCGCTGTTCCGCAGCCCCGGCTTCGTCGCCGCGACGGGCGGGGCCCTGTTCACGGGGCTCTCGCTGGTCGGCTTCATGAGCTACCTGCCCACCCTGCTGCAGGGCGTGCTCGGCCTGTCCGGGCCGGCGGCGGCGGGCGTCCTGGCGCTGTGGTCGGGCCTGTCGGTGCTCTCCGCCCTCCATGCCCGCCGACTGGCGACGCACCTGTCGGCCACCACCCTGGTCGCCCTCGGCCTGCTGGTCTGCGGCCTGGGTGAAGCCGGACTGTACGGGCTTACTCCCGGCTCCTCCTGGCTCCGGCTGGCGCCGGGCCTGGCGGTGGCGGGGATCGGCAGCGGCGTCCTCAACGCCGCCCTCGCCCGCCTGGCGGTCAGCAGCGTCCCGGCCCGTCGCGCGGCCATGGGCTCGGGTGCCAACAGCACCGCCCGCTACCTCGGTTCGGCCCTGGGCGTGGCCGTCACGATCGGCGTCGCCGGCTCCGCCCGGGCGGCCGGCCCGGGCTCCGAGGCGGCCGCGCGCGCCCTGGCCACGGGCACCGACCGCGCCGTCCTGGTCGCCGCCGCCCTGTGCCTTCTCGGCGCAGCGCTGGCCCTCGCGGCCCGCCGAGCGGAATCCGGCACCCGCGAGGTGACGCCGGCCCGCGCTGGGCAGGAGCCCGCCGCCCCGGCCCTGGACCACACAGCCAGGCGGTGACGCCCGGCGACGCCGCTGACCTTCGGTGACCTTTGGGGGCGCCCTGCCTGGCACAGCCGGTCCCGCCGTCCGGTGGGGCGGACGGCGGGGTCCGCCTTGGTCCCTCGCCGCAGGGCGGCTTCCGCGTCGGCGCTGTCCGGAGCCGACTCGCCGACGGTCCCCTGGGCCGGGCGCCCTCCGCAGAGCCCGCGGTCCCGGTGGGGCCCGGCGAGCCCGCAGGTGGCCAGGTGCGCGCGGCGGGTTCGGCGAGCCGGTCGACGGCGGGCTCGCCGAGGCCCGCGGCTCCTCCCCCAAAGCCGGGCATCGCGGCCCCCTTGAGCCGGCGGCAGCCCGACACTGCCGCCGGCCTGGCCCCGAGGGCCCCAGCCGCCGCTGAGCGCCCGACGGCCGTGCGTCGTCCGCACCGCCGGACGCGCGACAGCACCGGCCGCCGCCGCCACGAGGAGCGGGGCCCGGGGGCCGCGTGCGACGATGGCAGGGCTGGTGGGAACGATCTCCGGGCGGATCTCTGGCCATGGTGAACGACGAAGGGCAGCGTCAGGGGGAGCCGCAGCAGGACGCCCTGCTGATGGTGCCGATCGCCACGGCGCTGATCGAGGCCGACGGGCGGATCCTGCACTGGAGCAGCGACGCCGAGGCACTGCTCGGTTACCGTGCGGACGAGGCGGTCGGCCGGAAGGCGGCGCAGCTGCTGACCTCGGACGAGGAGCGGCCCGAGGTGCTGGAGCTGTTCCGGCAGATCCTCGCGGGCCGCGGCTGGGCCGGGGTGTTCCCGGTGCGGCACCGGGACGGGCACCTGGTGAACCTCGAGTTCCGGACCCATCCGATCCGCGGGCCCGGCGGGGCGCCCCTGGTACTGGCCGTGGCCTCCGAGGTGACCACCCTGCACCGGATCCAGGCGGATCTGGCGGTGCTGGACGGGTTCTTCACCCAGTCCCCCGTCGGGATGGCGGTCTTCGACCCGGAACTGCGCTTCGTCCGGCTGAACGAGGCGCTGGCCAGGGCCAACGGGCTGTCGCCCGAGGAGCACCTCGGTCACCGGCTGACCGAGGTGCTGCCCGGGATCAACGGCACCGAGGCCGAAGCGGTGATGCGCCAGGTGCTGGCCCACGGCGAGCCGGTGGTGGACTTCCGTTCGCACGGCCGCATCCCGGGGAACCGCGGCCACGACCATGCCTGGTCCGCCTCCTACTTCCGGCTGGTGGACCGGTCCGGGCGGGTGCTCGGAGTGAGCGCGACCGTCATCGACATCACGGAGCGCTACCGGGCCGACGCCCGGGCGGCCCGGGCTCAGGAGCGGCTCTCCCTGCTGGTCGACGCGACCGCCTCGATCGGCACCACCCTGGACCTGCGGCAGACGGCCCGGGAGCTGGCCGACGCGATGGTGCCCAGGGTCGCCGACATCAGCGGGGTGTTCGCCCTGGAGGCGCTGGTGGCCGGCCGCAACGTCGAGCCGCTCGACCCGCACGCACCCCAGCTGGTGCGCCGCCTGGCGATGGCCACCGCCGACCCGCTGTACCCGTCCGAGGCCCTGCCGGTGGACACGGTGTACGAGCTGCCGCCCGACTCCCCCTACGCCCGGGCGCTGACCACCGGGCGCACGGCCGTGGTGCCGTCCTGGGAGCTGGCTCCGCTGAGCGAGGGCCTCACCGAGAGCCGCCGCCAGGCGTTCCTGGGCGACCGGCCGCGCTCGGTGCGGATCACCCCGCTGGTGGCCCGGGGCACGACGCTCGGCATGGTGGTGTACTCGCGGCGCGGCGAGCGGGAGTCCTTCGCCGAGGCCGACATCACGCTCGGGGACGAGCTGGCCTCGCGCGCCGCCGTCGCGATCGACAACGCCCGGCTGTACCTGCGCCAGCACCAGACGGTCCTGGCCCGCCAGCAGGCGCTGCGCGAGGCGAAGGCCGCGCAGGAGCGGCTCGCGCTGGTCAACGTGGCCTCCACCCGGATCGGCACCACCCTCGAAATCGACCGGACCGCTCAGGAGTTGGCCGAAGTGGCGACACCCCGGCTGGCCGACACCGTGGTGGTGGAGGTGTTGGAGGAGTTGGTCCGGGGCGAGCGGGAGCCCCGCGCCGCACCGGACGGTTCGGCGCTGCTGCGCCGGATCGCCTTCCACTCCGTCCAGGGCTCCACCCTCGCGCCCATCGACCGGCTCGGCGGGGTGCACCGCTTCCTGCCCGGTTCGCCGTACGCGTGGAGCCTCACGCACCGCAAGCCGGTGCTGGTGCCGCGGATGGACGAGGAGGGCATGGCCTGGTTCGCCGACGACCCGGTGCGCACCGCCGCCGTGCGGGAGCAGAACGTGCGCTCCATCATGGTCGTGCCGCTGATCGCGCGCGGCAGTGCGGTCGGCGTCGCGGGCTTCTACCGCACCCTGGTGGAGCGCCCGTACCAGGACGAGGACCTCGCGCTGGCCGGGGAGCTGGCGGTGCGGGCGGCGGTGTCGATCGACAACGCGCTGCTGTTCACCCGGGAGCGCGACGCGGCCGCGGCCCGGCAGCGGGCGCTGGACGAGGCCTGGGCCGCCCAGCAACGGCTGGGCCTGCTGAACGAGGCCAGCAACCGGATCGGCACCACGCTCGATCTGCACCGCACCGCCCGGGAGTTGGTGGAGGTGGTGATACCGCGCTTCGCCGACTTCGTCACCGTCGACCTGCGCGACGCGGTGCTCAGCGGCGAGGAGCCGGGGCCGGTGCCGCGGGACGGTTCGGTGCTGATGCGGGCCGTGGCGGTCGGCGAGACGGCCGACGACGGCAGCATGACGGCGGCCGCCGACCAGGTCGGCGAGACCTCGCAGTCCGCCGAGGTGTACGCGCAGAGCCTGCGCACCCGGCGCTCCATCCTGGTGTCCGACGTGACGGAGGACGAGCTGCGCCGGATCGTCGCCTCGCCCGACCGGGTGCAGCCGGGGCTGGACGCCGGGGTGCACTCGTACCTGATGGTGCCACTGGTGGCGCGCGGACTGGTGCTGGGCGGGGCGGAGTTCGTCCGCACCCGCAACCCGGTGCCGTTCGGCCCGGCGGACCGCTCGCTGGCCGAGGAGCTGGTCGCCCGCACCGCGCTGGCGATCGACAACGGCCGGCTCTACCGCCGTGAGCGGGACACCGCGCTCACCCTGCAACGCAGTCTGCTCCCGCAGGAGATCCACCGCACGATCGGCCTCGAACTGGCCTACCGCTACCTGCCCAGCAGCGTGGTCAGCGAGGTCGGCGGCGACTGGTTCGACGTGGTGCCGCTCACCGCCGGGCGGGTCGCGCTGATCGTCGGCGACGTGATGGGCCACGGCATCCGCGCCGCCGCCACCATGGGGCAACTGCGCACCGTCGCCAGGACCCTGGTCACCCTGGACCTGGAACCGGCGCGGGTGCTGTACCGGCTGGACGAGGCGACCACGGCACTCGGCGACGGGCAGTTCGCGACCTGCGTGTGCGTGGTCTACGACCCGCTCGACCGCAGCTGCACCGCCGCCTGCGCCGGCCACCTGCCCCCCGTGGTCGCCGACACCGAGGGCAACGCCCAGCTGCTCGACCTGCCGCCCGGCGCACCGCTCGGGGTGGGTGGAGTGCCGTTCGAGAGCGTCGAGTTCGCCCTCCCCGAGGAGGCCATCCTGACGCTCTACACCGACGGACTGGTCGAACGCCGGGGCCGCGACCTCGACGAGGGCCTCGACCTGCTGCGCCGCACCGTGGCGGACCGGCGCCCCACCCTGGAGCAGACCTGCGACGCCGTTCTGACCAGGCTCACCGGCCGCACCCCCGAGGACGACATCGCCCTGATCATGGCGCAGGTCCGCCCGCCCGGCGCGGACCGGATCGCGACCCTGCCGCTCAGCGGCGACCGCGCGATGGTGGCCCACTCGCGCCGCTTCACCCGCGAGACGCTGACGGCCTGGGGCCTGGCCGCACTCGTCGACTGGGCCGAGCTGCTCACCAGCGAGCTGATCACCAACGCCCTGGTGCACGCCGGCTCGCCCACCCAACTGAGGCTCTACTGCAACCGCGTGCTCACCGTGGAGGTCGCCGACCGGGAGAGCGGGACGCCCCGGATCCGCCGCGCCGAGGCCGAGGACGAGGGCGGGCGCGGCATCCACCTGGTCAACGAGCTGGCGCACCGCTGGGGCAGCCGCCGGACCCGGGACGGCAAGGTGGTCTGGTTCGAGCTGGAGCTGCCGCCGGGCTTCCCGACCGCCTGACCTCCGGGCCGCAGGTCCGTGAACCCGCAGCCGGGTGGGCCCGCAGTCTGGTGGGCCCGGAGCTGCGGGGCCCACCAGCGCGCGGGGGCCCGCCGGTGCGCGGGGCCTGCGTGGACAACCGGAGGTTGTCGGCCCGTGCCGGAGGTTGTTGGCCGCCCCGGCGGCCGCAGGGCTTTGCTGGTGCCACGGCGGGAGAGCCCCGACCGGAGGCACCGAAGGAGCCCACCATGCAGCAGCCCGACGCCCGCACCGTCGTCACCGACTACGTCAACCTGATCGCCGCGGGTGAACGCGACGCCGCGATCGCCCTGTTCGCCGAGGACGCCACCTGGACCTACCCGGGCAGCCTCGCGCTGTCCCGCACCTGGCGGGGCAAGCAGGAGATCTTCGGCGACTTCCTCGGCCAGGTCGGCACCCTGTTCGCCGCCGACGGCCTGCCGGTCATCACCCTGATTAACGTCCTGGCCGACGGCCCGCAGGCGGTGGCCGAGTGGACCACCGTCGGCAAGGCCGCCAACGGCACCACCTACGAGAACCACTGCCTCGGGGTGTTCACCGTCGAGGACGGGCTGATCACCGCCGTCCGCGAGTACCTGGACACCCACCACGTGGCACGGACCCTGCTGGCCTGAACGCTCGGCGCGACCGCGGCCGGCCGGGGCCGCTCAGTCCGGCAGCAGCAGGTTGACGTCCCCGAACTCGTGCCAGAGGTAGCGGTTCCGGACCGCGGCGCGGTAGCAGTCCGCCAGCAGCGGGCGGCCCGCGACGGCGGCCAGCATCAGCAGGTGCGAGGCCCGCGGCTCGTGCCAACCGGTGAGCAGGCCGTCCACGGCGCGCACCCCGCGCTTCGGGGTGATCACCAACTCCGTCCAGCCGTCCGCCTCCTGGAGCGTTCCGTCCGGCCCTGCGGCCGACTCCAGGGCGCGGACCACGGTGGTGCCGACGGCGATCACCCGGCCGCCGCCGTCCCGGACGTGTCGGGCCAGCCGGGCGGTGGCCGCCGGGACGAGGAAGCGCTCGGCGTACGGGGCCTCGTGCACCTCCGGCGAGGCCACGCCGGTGTGCAGGGTGACCGGCGCGACCAGCACGCCCCGGCCGGCCAGCCGGGCCACCACCTCGGGGCTGAACGGCCGCGCGGCGCTGGGCATCTCGCTGCTGCCCGGGACGCTCGCGAAGACCGTCTGGTACGCCTCGATCGGCCAGTCGCGGTCGGTGTAGCCGTACCGGATCGCCCGGCCGTGCCGCTCCAGGTAGCGTAACAGCGGGACCGGCAGGGAGAGTTCGGCGTACCAGAGGCGGGCGGTGAACGATCCGGTCAGCTCGGCGGTGGCGCCGTCCGGCAGCCCGATCCGCAGACCGGGACGGGCCGGGGACTCCTCCGGCGGGTAGTAGGCCGCCGCCCGACCCGGCACCGCCCTGCGCAGCTCCACCAGGTGGGTGCCGCGTCGGTCCGGCTGGGCGGAGGAGAGGTGCAGGGCGACCGGCGTGCCGTCGGGCAGTCGACCCGGCAGGGCGGCCGGCAGGGTCGCCGAGTTGTTGACCACCAGCAGGTCGCCGGGGCGCAGCACCTCGGGCAGCTCGGTGAAGCGGCGGTGCTCGACGGTGCCGGAGGTCTTCCGGCCGACCAGCATCCGCACCCCGTCGCGGGCCCCGCCGCGGGCCTCGGCCGGCTCGCGCGCGGAGAGTTCGGGCGGGACGGTGAGCTCCGGGCCGAGGTCGGTCAGGGCCGTCATCGCCCACCCCGGTCGGCCGCGAGGTCCTCGACGCGGTGGCGGCCGGACGGCGCGTCCTCGCGCAGCAGTCCGAGCAGGACGGGCGCGACGTCCTCGGGCAGCGGCTCGCCGGAGATGTCCTCGCCCGGGTCGGCCTGCTGCAGCATCCGGGTGCGCATGCTGCCCGGGTCGACCGCCCAGACCTTCAACTCCGGCTCCTCCCGGGCGAGTACGGCGGTGGCGTGGTCGAGCGCGGCCTTGCTGGCACCGTAGCCGCCCCAGCCGGGATAGGCCTCCACGGCCGCGTCGGAGCTGATGTTGAGGACGGCGCCGGCGCGGGCGCGCAGTTGGGGCAGGACGAGCTGGGTGAGGGCGATCGGGGCGAGAGCGTTGACCTCGAAGGTCTCCAGGAGGTCCGGCAGCGGGTAGTCGGCCAGCCGGGGCAGCGGCTCGGCGTCCGGCGCCGCGGCGCCGTTGAGCGTGCCGGCGTTGTTGACCAGGAGGCTCGCCCCGCCGAGCGATTCGGCGGCCTCGGCCAGGCGGGCCCGGTGATCGTCGTCGACGACCGAGCCGGGCAGCGCGACCACCTTGGTGACGGCGGCCAACGCCTCCTCGGCGGCGGCGAGTTCGGAGGAGCCCCGGGCCGTGATGACCAGCTGCCAGCCCTCGGCGGCGAGGGCGTGCGCGAGGGCCAGGCCGAGGCCTCGGGAGGCGCCGGTGATCAGGGCGACGGGGGCGGTGTCCACTGCGGCGGTCGCGGTGCGCCGCACGGCGTTCGCGGTCTGCTCTGCTGCGTTCATGGGACAACCATCCCGCCGCCGCCCCGACGGCGGATCGGCCGCCGGAACCGGGACCGGATCGGCCGTTCGCCGTAGGACGACGGGCGGTCCTACGACCGGTCCGCCGGGGCCCGTTCGCCGCCGCTCTCCCAGCCCCGGGGGTCGGACCAGGCGGCGAGGGTCCGGCGGCTCTCGAAGTGACGCTCCCGGCCGGTCAGCGGGTCGGTGAACGCGATGACGGAGGCGAGCAGTTGCAGTGGGCGGCGGAAGTCGTCCGGGGCCGGCTCGGGCAGCACCACCGGGTAGACCGGATCCCCGAGGATCGGCAGTCCCAGACCGCTCATGTGCAGCCGCAGCTGGTGGGTGCGCCCGCTGAGCGGCCGCAGCCGGTAGCGGCCCAGGCCGTCCCGGTGTTCCAGCAGCTCGATCCGGCTCTCGCTGTTCGGCGGCGCGTCGGTCTCGCGCGCGGCGATCACCCCGCGCTCCTTGACGATGTGGCTGCGGACGGTGCACGGCAGGCTCAACGCCGGGTCGTACGGGGCGACCGCCTGGTACTCCTTGTGCACCCGGCGGTCGCGGAACAGCGTCTGGTAGGCCCCGCGGTCCTCGGGCCGCACCACGAACATCGCCAGCCCCGCGGTGAGCCGGTCCAGCCGGTGCGCGGGGCTGAGCGCGGGCAGGCGAAGCGCGTGCCGCAGCCGGGACAGCGCCGTCTCGGCGACGTGCCGGCCGCGCGGGGTGGTGGCCAGGAAGTGCGGCTTGTCGACCACGACCAGGTGCTCGTCGCGGTGCAGCACCACCAGATCGAAGGGGACCGGCACCTCCTCCGGGAGGTCCCGGTAGAACCAGAGGTGCGCGCCCGGGCGGAACGGTTCGTCGGCGGCGATCGGGCCGTCCTCGCCGAAGATCTCGCCGCCGCGCAGGGCCGCGTCGATCCGGGGCGCGCCCACGGCGGGCAGCCGCTCGACGAGGTGGTCGCGCACGGTCGGCCAGCCGCCCTCCAGCGGAAGCCGCAGGTGGACCGGGTCCACGCCGTGGCGTTGCGGGAGGGGGGAGGTCGGGCGGCGGCTCTTGCGTCTCATCTTCCGGCCCAGCCTAGTGGGCGCCGCGGCCGGGCCGGGGCGGGGGCCGGAGGCGGGGCGGGGGCGGGCCGGCGGCGGGGCCGCAGGCGGGCTGGAGCGCGGGCTGCGCCCGGGGCCGCGGCCGGCTCGGGCGGGGGCCGCTCCCTGCCCGAGGTGCTGACTCGGGGCGGGACGGGGAAAGTGGTTCGGAGGCCCCGGGCCCCTGCGCCCGCGGCCTCGCCGGCCCGCGGACCCGCGGACCTGCGGACCCGAAGACCCGTGAAGGAGAACGTGTGACCGCCGACGGCCCGGACGGGCTGCCACCCCTGCACCTGCCTCGGCGGACCCGGCTCCTGCTGTACGGCGCCCTCGTGCTGCTGGTCGCCGCCGTGGTGACCGCGCTGGCGCTCGGCCCCGGGACGACCCTGGCGCCGCTGCTCGCGGTGGCGCCTGTCCTCGCCGGCGCGACCACCCGGAAGGCGAGGGTTCCGCTGCTGGTCGGCGCGGCGGCGCTGCTGGCGGTCTGCCTGCTGGAGTCGGCCAACGCCCAGTTGCCCTCCTCCGTCCGGATCAGCGTGCCGGTCACCGTTCTGGCCTCGACCCTGGCCAGCGCCGCCAGCGTGGTGCTGGTGGCGGCCCGCGAGCGGGAGCTGTTCCAGGTCCGGACGGTGGCCGAGGCGGCGCAGCGGGCCCTGCTGCGCCCGCCCGCCGAGCGGATCGGCGGGCTGCGCCTGGCGGTGCGGTACGTCGCGGCGGCGGCCGAGGCCCGGATCGGCGGGGACCTGTACGCCGTGGTGGAGACGCGCTTCGGGGTGCGGGTGCTGCTGGGGGACGTGCAGGGGCACGGGCTCCCGGCGGTGGAGACGGCCGCGGACGTGCTGGGGGTGTTCCGGGAGGCGGCGCGCACCGAACCGGACCCGGCGCTGCTCGCGCAGCGGCTGGACGCGGCGCTCACCGCGCGCCCGGGCGACGGGCGGTTCGCCACCGCACTGCTGCTGGACGTGGCGCCCGACCGGGGGCCGGTGCGGGTGGTGAACTGCGGGCACCCTCCCCCGCTGCTGCGCCGGGCCGGCGCGGTGAGCGAGCTGGCGCCACCCCGCCCGGCTCCGCCGCTGGGCCTGCGCGAGCTGACCGGGGAGGACTACCGGGCGAGCGCCTTCGAGCCGAGCCCGGGCGACCTGCTGCTGCTCCACACCGACGGAGTCGCGGAGGCCCGGGACGCCGAGGGCCGGTTCTACCCGTTGGCGCAGCGGCTGCCCGGTCTGCACGGGGGCAACCCGGCGGACCTGCTGGACGCGGTGCTGGCGGACGTCCGGGGCTGGGTCGGCGACGCCGGGCTGGCCGACGACGCCGCGCTGCTGGCGCTGCGCTGGGACCACTGAGGGTTCCGGAGAGCCGGTCGGGCGCCGGTGGCCGATGAGCCGTGGCCGGTGAGCGGTGGCCGGTGAGCGGGCGTCGGGGCGCGGGGCCGGTTGTCAGTGGTGTGTGCAAGGCTTCACGCACGGTCAAGGCGTACCGGCCACCCGGTCCGGGGCGCGCTCGACCGCTCGGTCGGCGGCCGCCGGTCGGGAGACGACCGACGAGGGGAGCAGGCCGTGGGTGCCGAGGCGAGCGGGTCGTTCGAGCTGACCGCTTTCGAACCGGGGGAGGCGGAGGAGCGCGAGGGCGCCGCCTTCGGGCGGGTCAGCATCGCCAAGACCTTCACGGGCGGGCTGAGCGGGCGCAGCGAGGTGCGGATGCTGTCCGTGGCCGGCCCCTCGGGTGGACCGGCCGCGTACGTCGCGGTGGAGCACGTGACGGGTGAACTGGACGGGCGCAAGGGTTCGTTCGTGCTCCAGCACGCGGCCTGGGACACCACCGGGGTGACGATACGCGTGGTGCCGGGCACCGGGACGGGCGAGCTGGCCGGGATCACCGGGAGCTTCAGTCTGTCCGTCGACGGGTCCGGCGCCCACACCTACGTGCTGGCGTACGAGCTGGGCTGACGCCGGCTGCGGCCCGTTCGCGCAGCCGGCGGGCACGTCCTCACTGGACGGGCTGGGTCGCCTCCAGCCGCTGGATCGCGGTGCGGACCGCGTTCGTGAAGCTCCAGAACAGCGGCAGGGTGTTGGTCGCGCGGTCGGCGCGGGTGTTCTTGCCCGGGGCGAACATCGCGGTGCGCAGCTCGGTGGTCATCTCCAGTTGGGCACCCATCCCGAGCATGCTGCGGTTGCAGATGTTGTCCGGCGCGATGCCCGCGATCTCCTCCTCCCCGGAGGCGGTCACGGCCCGGACGCCGGCCGCGGCGAACTCCTCCATGAGGTACTTGCGGAGGGTGGCGTTCAGGCCGCCGACCAGGACGGCCTGGGCACCGGTCTCCAGACCGGCCTGGCTCGCGGTGCAGCCGTGCAGCGCCACCACGTTCAGGCTGCCGGCGCACATCGCGCGGGCCATGCCGTCGTCGCAGTGGGTCGAGGTGACGTGCAGGGCGCCGTTGTTGGAGGAGCGCAGCCCCTCGAACATCCAGAAGTCGTGGGCCGGTCCGGCCGCCGGGGTCGGGGCGAGGTCGGCCGGGTGGTAGCCGGCGATGGCCAGGCACAGCTCGGAGGTGCCGACCTCGATGCCCCCGCCGTGCGGGGCGATGACGGTGGTCCGGACGGGCCGCGAGGTGCTCTGCAGGCTCTGGTCGTCGACCAGGTGGCGGCGGTAGCGGCGGCCGTAGTCCACGCCCTCGACCACGGACGGATCGGCGTAGAGGGCGGTGTTGGAGGAGTAGAGGTCGGCGGCGTTCGCCGGGGTGCCGGCCAGTGCGGCGCCGATGGTGCTGATGGCCGGGGCCGCGGCGAACGCGGCTATCAGGGTTCGACGGTTGATCACGGTCGCGATCATGGCAGGAGGTGGGGAGCGGGTAAAGTCACAGCAAAGTCACGGTCAATGCCGCACCCGGGCCTGGCAGGTCCGACTGATCGTGTGACGCCGGCTCGACGGACGCGTGTGCGCGCCCACCGGACACCATCCACGCTGCCACGATGATGCGATCAATGGACGATCGGCCCCGGAGAGTGGCGCATGGACGGCACAGCGACGACCCGTGCGGCGACGACCGGCGCGGCGACGGCCGGGACGGCGGTGGCCGGCCCGACCTCGGTGGCCGGCCCGACGTCGGTGGCCGGAACACCGACGACCGGCGCGGCGACGTCGCGTCCGGCGCGGGTCCGTACACCGGGCACGGTCGAGGGCGTCCTGGGGCGGCTGCGGGCCATCGCGGCCCAGCTGCCCCCGGAGGACGGGGTGGCGGTCTTCAACCGGCTCTACCTCACCGTCACCGAGGCGGTCCGCGACTGGCTGGCGGCCGGCGGCTACTTCGCCGACCCGTCAGCGGTGGCCGAGCTGGACGTGGTGTTCGCCGGGCGGTACCTGCGGGCCGTGGCCGCCGAGGCGGCGGGGCAGGAGCCGCCCGCCTGCTGGCGGCCGCTGTTCGCCCTGCGGAGCCACCCGGGCGTGCACCCCCTGCAGTTCGCGCTGGCCGGGATGAACGCCCACATCCAGCACGACCTGCCGCTGGCCGTGGTCGAGGTCTGCAGGCGTCGGGGCTACGCGCCAGCCTGCGTCGAGGCGGACTACCACCGGATCAACCGGGTGCTGGCCGGGGTGGAGGCGGCCGCCCGGGAGCAGCTGATGCCCGGGCACGACCTGCTGGAGTGCGCCGAGCCGCTCACCCACCTGCTCGGCACCTGGTCGGTGGAGGCGGCCCGGGAGGGCGCGTGGTCGGCGGTGCAGGCGCTCTGGGAGCTGCGCCGGCTCCCGGCCGCGGCCCGCGCCTTCGCCACCGCGCTGGACGACTCGGTCGGCCTGCTCGGCCGCGCCCTGCTGCTCCCGTACGGGCCGCGCGGGCCCGCCCGTACCCCCGCCGCCCCGGTGCCCGCCCCGCACGCCGCCGCGCACGCCGCGTCCGCCGCCGAGCCCGTCGGCCGCCGCCCGGT
>NZ_JBEPAK010000167.1:0-15702 GCF_040298565.1 Kitasatospora sp. NPDC001539
TTGGTGAGCGCGCGGCGGAGGCCGGCCGCTGCTTGCGGGCGTGTGCCGCTGTGGTCCGGCGGGTGGTTGGGTACGGCATGAGGTGGGCGGGGGAGGGGGGGTCGGGGGAGCATCGGCGTTCTCGCGGTGAGGTGCCGCGGGTCTGTACCTGCGGTGGCTGCGGTACGGCGGTCGTGTGCTCGCGGGCGAGCGGGTCGCCCCGGCACGCCAAGCCCCGCTCGCCGGAGCCGGCCGTCCTGGCGGCCGCCGAGCACGGCAGGACCGGGCACGACGCCGCCGAGGCCGACGATGACCGGCCGCTGGCCCCGGTGGTGCCGCTGCGGCGCGCCTGCGGTGGAACCGCTGACCGGCACCGGGCGGTCCTTGACGGGGCGCCACCGGCTCCTGGCGTGCTGTCTTTGGTCTTCCGGTGCGGTGTGGCCTCGCACGGCTGGGGAACGGCCTGTGCCGGGCCTTGGGGCGGCTCCTGATGTAGCTCCCGATGTGGCTCCTGCTGCACCTCTTGATGCAGCTCCTGATGCAGCTTCCTGATGCCGGCACCCCTGCTCGGCCTCCGAGGGGACATCTGCGCAGCTCAAGGGGACCACCAAGGTCCCGAGTAATTCCGGCAACCCTTCCTGCGCGCCCTGTTCTCCTGGTGGTGGGGACGGGGGTGGTGCGCTTGCCAGGTCGGGGTGGCCTGCGGCCGGCTGGGACGTGGCGCTGGCGCGCGGTCGTTTCGGCGGCGCCGTCCAGGCCGCGCGATCGCTCGCCCGGGTCGGTGGTCGCCTGGACGCACCGCCCATACGTTCAACCGGCGGTGCTCTGCGTGTGTCCTGGTGTGCCGCGCTTGTGGGGCTGCCGGTGGCTGGCTGGGTTCCTTCGGGTGTGGATGTCGTGGACGGTCCGGGTGTGGCGGAGGTGGCCGTGGAGGAGCTGGGGTGGGTGCCGCCGGGGGTGTTCGACAGGGTCTCTGGGGCTGCCTCGGAGCCGTTTCGGGTGGCGGGGTCGGCGTCGGTCCGCGCGCGGTCGCCGAGTTGCCGGGTGGTTTCGATCTTGCGGGGGTGCGGCCGGTGGGAGGTAGCGTGCCGGCGGTATGCGTGCCTGGCATGTACTGGCCTGATGTGTGCAGGCTTCTCGTCGGCTCCGGTGCCGGGATGCCCAGCGGTGTCGTCGTCCGCGGGTTCGGGCGCGTCGTGGACGAGGCCTGCGGTTTCAAGGGCCTCCGGCCGCACTGGCGGCGTGTGCGGCGGCAGGTCATGGACGGCGTCGGCGTCGACTCGGGACTGGATGCCTGCTTCCGCCTGCCGTGCGAGTTCTTCGCCGGGGCGTTCAATTACTGGACGGTGGGGAAGCTGAAGGCGTTCACTTTCGGCGACCGCGAGGCGGGGAAGCTCCTGAAGGGGTGCTTTGGCCGGGCGTTGTGAGCGTTACGAGGTCACCGGGCATCCGGTGCTCGACGCCGGCGGTGTCACCGTCTGGCAGGAGTACGGCGGGCGGATGCCGCAGGGGCACTTCTCCGACGGGTGGCACAAGATCGTCCCCGACCCCCGCTGCGACGACCTGCTCCCGCTGGCACGGCGGAACCCGCAGCCCACCGACGACGACCTGGACGGCGGCCTGGACGGTGATCTGGACGGCGGTGGCCCGGGCAGCGGCAGCAGCTGTGGCAGTGGTGGGGGTGGGGGTGGCACTGTCCGTCCCGAGGCGCTGGCCATGCTGATGGACGTGCAGCGCAGGACACGCGAGCGCGGCACCGGCCGGTGAGCGGCCCGGCCCCGCCCGGCCCTGCCGCGCCGCTCCCGGGGCCCACCGGAGACGGCAGGGCTGGGGGCGGCGCGCCGTCGGCGGGGCCGGGCGGTGAGCGGCCCGGGCCTGTCGGGCCCCGCCGCGCCGCTGCGCCGCTGCGGGGGGTTTACCGGGGGCGGCGGGGCGGGGCGCGTGGCGGGGGTGGGGGTGGGTTAGTTGAGGCCGCGGGTGGCGATGGTGCGGGCGTGGCCGTCGTGGAGTCGGTAGGACAGGCCTACGACGGCTGCTCGGCCTTCGGTCACGCGTGCGGCCAGTGTTTGGGAGCGTTCGAGGAGGAGGTCGACGGTTTGGCGGATGTGTTCGTCGACGATGGCGTCTCGGTCTTCGATGCCTGCTGCTCGGGCGGACAGGACGCTGGGGGTGACGCGTTCGACGACGTCGCGTACGAAGCCGCCGGGCAGGCGTCCTTGTTCCAGGGATTCCACGGCCGCGGCCACGGCTCCGCAGGAGTCGTGGCCCAGGACCACGACCAGGGGGCAGCCCAGGACTTCGACTCCGTATTCGATGCTGCCCAGTGCTTCGGCGCCGGTGACGTGGCCGGCGGTGCGGACCACGAACAGGTCGCCCAGTCCGCGGTCGAAGATGATCTCGGCGGCGAGTCGGGAGTCCGAGCAGCCGAACAGCACGGCGAAGGGCTTCTGTGCGGGTGCGAGTGCGGCTCGGCGTCCGGCGTCCTGGTTGGGGTGCTCGGGGCGGCCGGCGACGAAACGGGCGTTGCCCTCCAACATCACCCGCAGCGCCTCGGCGGGATCGGACACCGGTTCGGTTATGGGAGTGGAGATCATGCCTGTCACCCTAGATCGCCGTCGAGTGGCTCCGCAGCCGGGGGCGTCTTCGTCCGGGTCGGTGCCAGGGCTGTGACGTCGTCGCGGTTGCGTCTTTTGTCCCGCTGCCGGGCTCCTCGTTCCGGTGCTTCGGGGAGGGCGGTGGCCGGTTGGGCGGCGAGGTGGGTCGGTGCTTGCTGGGAGGGGTGGAAGGCGTCGTGGGTGTCCTGGGCTTCGGTGGTGCCGTCGGTCAGCGGGACCGGTACGGCGTCTGCGTGCCAGGGGGCAGGACCGGTAGGGCGTCTGCGTGTCATGGGAGACGCTGCTCGGTGGGCGGCTGGCCGCTCGGTGCCGCAAGGCCCGGGGGGATGCCCGCGCGCAGGCCGACCGCCTGGACTCGTCCGTCGTCGTGGCGCGGCGGGGGGCGTGGGGTGTTCGCAGTTGTCGGCGGCTATCTGCGGGCCGTCCTGCACGTACGGCACTGTCGCGGTGACGAAGCGCTCCCTCTGCCCGGTCTGGACGGGGTAGGTGTTGTAGCGTTCCACGGCCGCGTTCAGTGCCTGGGCGACGTTCGCCGGTCCGGTCTCGCGGGAGACCGTTTCCCGGACGGCGCTCAGCACGGCGACGCCGGTGCCGATCGCGGGCAGGCCCTTGCCCTGTGCGTCCCCGGCCGGGGCCCGGGTGCCGTGCGGGGTCTGCGCGATGTCGTACAGGTGCCCGCCGATCAGGGCGTGGCGTCCTGCTCCTCCGGCCGGTGCACCCCGAACAGTTCCACCTGTGCGGTGCGCGCCGGCAGGGGGCGCAGCAGCTGCCGGTGCAGGGCCACCGCGCTGTGACGTGCCCGGGACAGCTCCCGCTCACGGCGCACCCGCCGTGCGCACCGTGCCACCACCGCGGTCTGCGCGGCGACCACGCCCCCCAGGGTCCCCAGCCGCGCCGGCAGGTCGGGAGGCGGGTGCAGCACCGAGTGGACCACCACCCCCGTCACCCACACCGACACGGCCACTGTCTGCGCGACCGTGCCCAGCCCCGCCGGCAACGCCGGCGGGAACACCGGCAGCAGCACCAGGCGGGAGCTACTCCCACTGGCCGCCTGCCCCGGCAGTACCGCGCCGGTGGCCGCGAGCACCCCCACCACCACCGCCCCGCCGCCCGGGGCACGCCGCCCCGCCCCACCACCGCCCATCCCGGCCGCCTCGTCCACGCCGTCCAGGCCGTCCGCCTGGTCCGCCTGGTCCGCCCCGCCCGTCCCGGCGGGAACACCGGCAGCAGCAGGCGGGAGCTGCTCCCACTGGCCGCCTGTCCCAGTAGTACCGCGCCGGTGGCCGCGAGCACCCCCACTGCCACCGCCCCGCCGCCCGGGGCACGCCGCTCCGCCCCGGCCACCCCGTCCGCCCCGGCCACGCCGTCCGCCTTATCCGCCCCGCCTGCCCCGTCCACCCCGGCGGGAACACCGGCAGCAGCAGGCGGGAGCTGCTCCCACTGGCCGCCTGCCCCGGCAGTACCGCGCCGGTGGCCGCGAGCATCCCCACCGCCACCGCCCCGCCCCACCCACCCCGTCCGCCTGGTCCGCCTGGTCCGGCCCCGTCCGCTTGGTCCATGCCGTCCGCCTGGTCCGCCTGGTCCGGCCCGTCCGCTTGGTCCATGCCGTCGCCTTTTTGTCCGTTGCCCGGCGGTCTTCCTTCAGGGTCCTGGGAGGCACCGTGCACGCGGTAACGCCGGTGTGCCGCGCGGGGGAGGACGGCGCCCGTGGGTGTCAGTGGGTACCGTGGCGGGTGTGTCCTTCCCGCCGCCCTCCGCTTCCTCCGCCCGCCCGCCACGGGTGTCGCTGGCTGACCTGGCCCGTCTGCGTCGTGCCCGTGACCGGATGGACCGCGACTACGACCAGCCGCTGGATGTGCCCCAGCTGGCCCGTACCGCGTTGATGTCGCCCGGACACTTCTCCCGCAGCTTCCGTGCCGCCTACGGGGAGACCCCCTACAGCTATCTCATGACCCGCCGGATCGAGCGTGCCAAGGCGTTGCTGCGGCGCGGGGACCTGAGCGTCACCGAGGTGTGCATGGCGGTGGGCTGCACCTCGCTGGGCTCCTTCAGCACCCGTTTCACCGAACTGGTCGGCGAAAGCCCCAGCGCCTACCGCGCCCGCGACCACCGCGACGGAGAGCCCATCCCCGCCTGCATCGCCAAGATCCGCACCCGTCCCGTGCGCCGCGCCCAGGCCAAGGACGGGCCCCCTCCCGTAGCGTGAGCGCCATGAGCATCGAACTCGCACAGTGCTTCATCGCCGTCGACGACCACGACGCGGCCCTTGCCTTCTACCGGGACGTCCTGGGCTTCGAGGTGCGCAACGACGTCGGCTTCGAGGGGATGCGCTGGGTGACGGTCGGTTCCCCCGACCAGCCCGGCGTGGAGATCGTCCTGGAACCCCCGCTGGCCGACCCCCACGCCTCCGAGGACGACCGCCGCGCCGCCGCCGAACTGCTCGCCAAGGGCCTGCTGCGCGGTGTCATCTTCCGCACCGACGACTGCGACGCCACCTTCGAACGCATCCGCGCCGCCGGCGCCGAAGTGCTCCAGGAACCGATGGACCAGCCCTACGGCGTGCGCGACTGCGCCTTCCGCGACCCGGCGGGCAACATGCTGCGCTTCAACCAGCCGCGCGGCGGCACGGGCGCCTAGTGCTGCTCCGCGCACGTTCGTAAGGGGTGTTCGGGCCGATCAGGACGGCGTGGACGACGGCTGAGCAGGGCCGCTGCGCAACCTGGAACCGGCGCGATGCGCCCGGGTTGGGGGCTGGAATGATCGGCGGGTGGGAGATGTCCCCCGTCACCGCCTGCTGAGCATCAGCCCGGCTGTAGCACGGAGGTTGATTCTGATGTGGAGTTGGTTGCGCCGTCGTCTGCGCCCTGACGCGGAGATCCCCGAACAGCGGCTGCCGCTGGGCTCAGGTGGACGGCCCACGGCCGAATCGGTGGCCGAGCTGGAAGCGGCGGCGGAGCAGGGCGACGTCATCGGCCGGCGATGCCGGCGCCGCAGATGAGGATGTCGGTGGTGGCCGCCGGGGCGGGCTTTCGCGCAGGCCGGCGGCCGCGCCCGGGTGCACTAGTGCGGGGCCGGGCGGGAGCGCGGGGGCCGGGGGCTGCGCCGGGGACGGACTCGGGGCGCGGGGTCGCGGGTCAGGGGCGGCTGAGTCGGGGGTCGCGGGTCGGGCGGGCGGTTGGGGCAGGGGATCGCGGGTCAGGGGGTGGGGTGCGGTGGGGTGGCCATCAGGGTGTGCAGGAGGTCCTCGCCCAGGCCCAGTCCGGTGGCCGACTCGTCGGCCAGGTCGTAGTCGCGGTACCACGCCGAGGGCGCCTCCGGGTGGGGGCCGCTGACCGCCACCCGGCCCGCGCCGTAGGCGGCGACCACGGCGGCGGCGCGGCCGTTGGTGTAGCGGGCCAGCACCTGCACGTCCGGTCCCTGCACGTCGAAGTACGGGCCGTCCTGGAAGTACATCCGCAGCCCCCGCCCGCGCCAGTCGACGTCCACCAGGTGGTCCCGCTCGTCGGTGACGGCCGCGCCCGGGGAGCGGATGTACTGGCCGGAATCGCCCGGCAGGAGGCCGTAGCCCGGGTCCTCGCCGGCCAGGTAGCCGCCCATGCACAGGCCCAGGTAGCGCCCGCCGCCGCGCACGTAGGCGCGCACCAGCTCCGCGGAGAAGCCCGCGTCGCTTTCGAGCAGGCCCCAGGCGGTGCTCACCTCCTGGCCGTCGGTGCCGCCCGGCTGCACGTACAGGGCGGCGGACGCGAACGCGCCCGGGCCGAAACGCATCCGCTCCTTCGGCCCGATGTAGCGCACCGTGAAGCCGTCGTGCTCCAGCATGTCGTGCGCCGCCTCCGCGCAGCCCTCGCACGCCGCCGGCCCCCGGTAGACCAGGGCGAGCGAACCGCGGTCCGACCCCGCGCTCCCGCCCGCCCCGGCACCGCCGCCGGCGCCCGCCGCTGCGCCGGCGGCGTCACCGGCCGCCTCCAGCGGCGCCCCGCAGGCCGAGGCCACCAGCACCGCCACCGCCACCGCCAGCGCCGCCGCACCGCGCCGCACCCCGGCCCACCTGACCCGCACCCTGCCGCCCCTCCCCGGACCCCGCGCCCGCACGCCGCCACGAAGCTACGGCCCGCCGGCGCCCCGGCGCACACCCGCCCCGCCTGATCGGGTGACATGCCGCCGCGGCACGTTGACCACCCGGCCGCACCGGCGGCCGGAAACCGGGGCGGGGCAGGCGTGGGCCGGGGTCCGGGAGCCGGGGGTCGCGGCGGCGGGCCGGGGTGGGGGAGGCGTGGGCCGGGGTCCGGGGTCCGGGGCCTGGGAGCCGGGAGCCGGGGGCCGGGAGCCGGGGGCCGGGAGTCCGGGGGCCGGGGGGTCGCGGCGGCGGGCCGGGGCGGGGGCCGGGGGGTCGCGGCGGCGGGCCGGGGGCGGTGGGGCGGGGTGGGGGCTAGCCGCCCTGAAGCGCCGTCACCACCGCCGACAGGTCCCGCTCCGCGATCGAGGGATGGGCCAGCAGCACCTCGCGGGCCGCCGACAGCACCGGCCCGCCCCCGGCCAGCGCCAGGTCCTTCGCGGCCAGGCGCACGGGGAAGTCCGCGTCCGTGCTGCGCGCCCGGGCCACCACCCCCGCGAGCGGCCCGGACGCCAGCGCCTGCACGGCGGCCTCCTGCGGCACACCCAACTCCCGGGCCACCGCCAGCACTTCGCCCACCACCGTGACCGAGGCCACGATCGCGCCGATCACCACCGCCTTCAGCGCCGCCCCCGAGCCCGGGCCGCCGCAGCGCCGTACCCGCCCCAGGTGCTCCAGCACGGGCACGGCGCGCTCCAGGTCGGCGTCCCGCCCGCCCGCGTACACCGTCAGGCTCCCCTCGGCGGCCGGGCCCACACTGCCCATCACCGGGGCGTCCACCAGGGCGACGCCCGGCGGCAGCTCCGCACCCAGCTCGGCCACCGCCCGCGGGCCGACGGAGGACATGTCGATCCACAGCGCGCCCGGGGCCAGCGCGGCCCGGATACGGGCGGCGACCTGCGCCAGGGCCTGCGGGTCGGACAGCATGGTGACCACGACGTCCGCCCCGGCCACCGCCGCGGCCGGGTCCGCGGCCTCGACGAGGCCCTCGGCCCGGCCCGGCGAGCGGTTCCAGACGGTCAACGGGTAACCGGCGGCGGCGAGGCGACGGGCCATCGGCCGTCCCATCCGGCCCAGCCCCAGAAAAGCGATCTTCTCCATCGTCTGCATGGCCACCACGCTAGGCAGCCCGCAGTCAGGCGACAAACGAATGTCCGGCATGGTACCCATGCGCAATGGACATGGCTTGGCTGGACGTCTTCCGCACCGTCGCACACCTGGGCTCCTTCACCGCCGCCGGCGAGCGCCTCGGCTTCACCCAGTCCGCGATCTCCCGCCAGATCGCCACTCTGGAAAGCGAGTTGGGCACCCCGCTGTTCGACCGCCTGGCCCGCGGCGTGCGGCTGACCGAGCACGGCCGCACCCTGCTCCCGCACGCCGAGGCGCTGCTGGAACGCCTGGACACCACCCGCCGCGACCTCGCCGCCCTCACCGACCTGAGCGCCGGACGGCTGCGCGTGGGCGCCTTCGACAGCGCCAACGCCGAACTCGTCCCCCGCGCACTCGCGGCCTTTAACGCCGCCCACCCGCAGGTGGAGATCGGCCTCACCGAAGGACTCTCCGCCCGCCTGCTCGACCAACTCGCCGACGGTGCCATCGACCTCGCCGTCCTCGCCGCCCCCACCACCGCCCCTTTCCCCGCCTCCGGGGCTGCCCCCGCCCCGGGGGCTGCCCCCGGGGCCGGGCCGGTCCCCGAAACCGCCTGGGACACCGAGCAGTTCGACCTGCGGCCGCTGATGGACGACCTGGTGCTCGTCGCCCTCCCGCGCACCCACCGCCTCGCCCGCCGGCGCCGCCTGCGACTGGCCGAACTCGCCGGCGAGCCCTGGATCGCCGCCCGCCGCGACCCCGAGTCCACCCTGCTCGCGGCCTGCCTGCACAGCGGCTTCAAGCCCCGGATCGAGTACACCGTCGGCGCCTGGACCGCCAAACTCGGCCTGGTCGCCGCCGGCATGGGCCCCACCCTCATCCCCTCCCTGGCCGCCCGCGCCGCCCGCCCCGACATCGCCCTGGTGCCCCTGCACCCCCACGACACCCCGGTGCGCCGCGTCCACACCGCCACCCGCCGAGGACAGCGCCCGGCACCGGCGGTCACGGCCTTCCTGCGCCACCTGCGGGAGCAGGCGCGGGAGTTGAGGCCGACCGCGGACAGATGACGGCGGCCGGACGGCCGGACGGGCGGGCAGGTGGACGGACGGGCAGGCGGACGGACGGGCGGGCAGGCGGCCCGGGCGGGGCGGACTGCGGCCGCGGGCGGGCGGTAACCCGGTGGCGCGCGGGCCTGGCCGTAGGTGAGCATGCCGGGCATGAGCGAGCGACCCGAACGATGGACCCAGGCGAGCGTCTACCCCGACATGTGGGCCGATCCGGGCGACGACCCCCGCGACAGCGAGGGCACCGCACCGGACGGCGAACTCGCCACCCTCAAGGAGTACCTGAGGAACTACCGCCTCACCCTGCGGATGAAGTGCGAGGGCCTGGACGCCGCGCAGCTGGCCCGCCGCTCGGTGCCGCCCTCGACGATGTCCCTGCTCGGCCTGGTGCGCCACCTGGCCGAGGTGGAACGCGGCTGGCGCGCCTGGATCAGCGACGGCGAGCCGGAACCCAGGCTGTACGGCGCGCGGGACGCGGACTTCGACGGCGCGGTGCCCGACCCGGCGGTGGTCGAGGCCGCCTGGCGCGACCTCGAACGCGAACAGGCCGCCACCGACGCCGCACTCGCCCGGCACCCCGACCTGGGCACCCGGCTCGGCGCCCGGGGCATCGCGGTGCGCGAGCTGCTGGTCCACCGCGTCGAGGAGTACGCCCGCCACTGCGGGCACGCCGACCTGCTGCGCGAGTGCGTGGACGGCCGGGTGGGCCAGTAGCGAACCCGCCCGCTGGGGCCGTGGCTCGACGCCGGCCCGGGCGGCGCGGGACGGCGCAGGGCGGGGCGGCGCGGATGGGAATTGACCCACCGAACAGGTGCCTGATTGCCCCTGATCGGTGGGTCTTTTCGCGCCTAGCCTGGTCGCATGACGACGACGAACACCCCCGCCGCCCCCGCCCCCGCCCCCGCTCCTGCCGCCGCTCCTGCCGCCGCTCCCGCCCCCGCTCCTGCTCCTGCTGCCGTGCCGGTCCTGGCCCGCGGTGGCACGGCCGAGACCTGCGCCGACCCGAGCGCCACCATGACCCTGCTCGCCGAGACCGGCCCCGGCGAGGGCGGCTTCACCGTCTACCGCTCCGCCTTCGCCCGAGGGGCGGTCGGTGCGCCCGCGCACTTCCACACCCGCGCGTGGGAGCTGTTCTTCGTGATCGGCGGCTCGCTGCGGGTGCTGGTCGGCGAGGAGGTCACCGACCTGGAGGCGGGCGATTTCCTGGCCGTGCCCCCCAACACCCCGCACGCCTTCGCCGCCGCCCCCGGCGCCGAGGCCGACGTGCTGTTCATGTTCACCACCGGCATGGACCGCTTCGACTACCTGCGTCTGCTCTCTCGCGTCATGCGCGGCGAGAGCGACCCGGGCGAGATCGCCGCCTGCGCCGGGCGCTTCGACAACCACTACGTCGACAGCCCCGCCTGGCGCGCCGCCCTGGCCCCGGGAGCCTGAGCCCGGGCCGCAAGGCCCCCGCCCCCCGGCCACAGGGCCGCCCCGCCCTGGCCTCGGCCTGCTCCCGGCTCCGGGCCCGGGGCTCCGGGGCCCGGGGCTCCGGGGGGCGGGGCTCCGGGGGTCGGGGGCGGCTCGACGGGCCGGGACGGGCCGGGTGTGGAACGGTGGAAGACCGGGGGTCCTGGCAGGAGTCGTGACCGTCACGGAAGGAGCCGCCATGTCGTCCAAGCGCCGCCGCAAGAAGAAGGCCCGGGCCAGGCGCGGGGCCAACCACGGCCGCCGCCCCCAGTGCTGAACGGCCGAGAGTGACGACGCCGGCGGTGCCCCTCGCACCGCCGGCGTCATCCATGCTCCGCGAGCGCGCGGCCGGCCGCGCCGAGCCGCTCACCGGGGACGCCGGCGCAGCGCGCGGCAGCGGCGCGCCATGGCGCCCCCGGTCCTCAGTGCCGGGCGAGGCGCCCGGGCCGCCACGGACGGGCATCGCAGCCGTAGTGCCGCGTTCACCGCCCGCGTGGGCGGTGACGGCGGTTCACCGCAGTACGTCCTCGGCGGCGCTCGGCCCGTCCGCCCCCGCCCCCGCCCCCGTCCCCGCCCCCGTCCCCGGCCCCGTCCCCGTCCCCGTCCCGGCTGTGGCTGCGGCCCGGGCCTGGAGGCGGGCTTGGGCGCGGACCTCGGCGACGGCGGGGCAGGTGGCGTAGGCGCGGGCCAGGTGGGCGAGGTGGTCGGCCTCGCCGTCCAGGGCGCGGGGCGCTTGGCGGTCGCGGGCCGGGGGTGCTGGCGCGCCCGCCGGTGCGGTGGCGGGGTGGGGCCGGGTGCCGGCCGCGGCGTGTTCCAGGGCGGCGGCCAGTGCCGCGGCCTCGGCGGTGGCGGCGGCGTGGGCGGGGCAGGACGGCGGGAAGCGGTGGGTGGCGCGCTCCAGCCACCGCTCGGTGCGCGGCTCCGCGTGCCGGCGCAGGATCAGCCGGGCGTCGTGGATCTCGATGATCCGCCGGTAGAGCGCGAACTGCGGGTCCCGCGGGGGCAGCGGCAGCCGGCGGGCCGGGCCGAGGGCGATCTCGGGCAGCACGGTGTGCAGGTCCCGCCACAGCGGGGCGAGCGCCCGGTAGCGGCGGTGGGCGCGCCGCCAGGTGCGCACGGCCCTCGCGGCGGCGGGCCACAGCGTGGTGCCAAGGCCCGCCGCGATCAGCGCCGCGCACAGCGCGCCCAGCACGGCGCACAGCGTGTCCTCGGGGCCGCTCTGGGTGCCGGTGGCGCCCGCGCGCAGCACGTCGTCCAGGCTCCAGGCGTTCCACAGCAGCCCGGCGCCCAGACCGCCGGCGAGCAGCCGCAACCCGGTTCCCGGCCCTGCGGGCCCGGCGGCGCGCACGCGCCGCAGGAGTTCGCGCAGCAGCGAGGTCAGGCACAGGGCGGTGTGGGCCATGCCGACGGCGGTGTACCCGGCGAGGGCCACCCGCGCGGACGGGGCGGGCGCCACGCTCAGGCTGTCACCGGACAGCCGCGGCGCGGCCACTGCGATCAGCGCCACCCGCGCGCCCACCACCGCCGCCAGCAGCGCCAGCCGGGACCGTACGGCCCGCCGGTCGGGCCGGCCGGCCCGGGTACCGGCGATGGCCCGTGCCGCAGGCGCGTGTGCGGCGGGAGCCCGCCCGGTGAGGGCCCGCTCGCTGAGGGCCCGCCCGGCGGGAGCCCGCTCGCTGAGGGCCTGCTCGGTGGGAGCCCGCCCGGCGGGAGCCCGCTCGCTGGGGGCCCGCTTGGCGGGGGCCTGCTCGGTGGGAGCGTGTTCGGCGCAGGCGCGGTGGGCGGGGCCGCGTCCGGCCGCGGAGCGTTCGGTGGGGGTGGAGGCGGTGTCGGTGCGCGGGGGGCGGCGCGGCAGCGGTTCGGTGGTGCGCAGCGCCAGCGCGAGCAGCCGGATCGCCGCGGCCGCGCCGTCCCGCAGGGCGTCGCCCAGCACGATCCCCGCCACCGCCAACGCCGGCACGCCCGCGCCCTGCACGGCCGCCACGGTCGGCGGGGCGAGCACCAGCAGGGCGGCACCCAGCAGCGCCGTCCCGTACCAGGTGTAGCGGGCGGCGGCGCGCGGGTTGACCCGGCTGCGGGCGAAGTGGGCGGCGCTGACCACGAAGAACAGCCCGACCGGGTACAGCGCCAGGTCGCTCACGCCCGCCCCGCCCGCGGCCCCTCGCCCGACAGCAGCACACCGAGCGCGTCCAGGCCCCCCACAACCCCCGGCGCCCCCACAACCCCCGGCACCCCCGGCGCCCCCGGCGTCCCGGGCGTCCCGGGCGACGGCGCGGGCCCGCCCGCCGGCCCGGCTGCCGCCTCCGCCCGCGCCGCCCGGCTCAGGACCAGGGAGGCCAGCAGCTCCGCCTCGCGTTCCTGCGGCTCGTCGTAACGGGTCCGCCCCAGCACCCGGTTCACCAGCGCGGGGGACAGGTGCGGCAGCAGCACGGCGGCCGGCTCCAACGGCGCCGAACCGGTGTGGTCGAGCATCAGATGGGCGATCTCGTGCACCAGGATGTGCCGGCGGTGCAACGCGCCGGTGTCCGCCGCACAGACGATGTAGTCCGCCTCGTCGGTGGAGACCAGCAACCCGCACGGCACATGCGGACGGGCCGCCACCTCCAGCACCTCGATCGGCCGCCCGCGCCGCGCGGCCAACTCCTCCAGCAGCACCACCGGATCGAACGGACACGGCAGCTCCAGCCGCTGCGCCATCCGCCGGCAACGCCGCAGCGCCGACCGGTAACCCCGGCCACGCCGCACGCCACCCCACACGCGAAGCTCCCCTCCCAACCGCCGCCCCCCTGGGCGGGCCCGTGCCCCCTTCCCGCCCCCTCAGACGGAGGGGCGCCGGCGTGAGGCGTCCCGGCGGGCGATGACGTCCACCAGCTCACTGACGGTGTCCAGACCCTCCGGCGACAGCCCCACCGCCCGCAGCGCCAGGCTGCGCACCCCCGCGTCGCGCAGCGCGCCCAGCAGCGCCAGCTCCTTGGCGATCTCGGCGCCCTGCCGCTCGTCGAAGAAGTAGGCGGGCGGGACCTGGAAGAACTGGGCCAGCGCCTCCAGGTGCCGCTTGGTCGGGTTGTCCCGGCGCCCGGTGCGCAACTGCCACAGGTAGGTGGTGGAGAAGGACTCCCCGGTCGCCTCGCGGCAGGCCCGGGCCACCTCCTCGTTGGTGTACTGCTCCCGGTCCGGGCGGCGCACGGTGTTGAACAGCGCCTCGATCCGGGCCGAGAGCCCGGTCGCCTCCCCGGACCCGCCCGCCTCCCCGGATCCGCTCGTCCCCCCGGACGCGCCGGCCTCCCCCGATGCGCCCGGCTGCCCGGACGCGCCGTGCGCGTCCTGCGGCCGTACCCGAACGACGTCCCCCGTCGACTCCGCCATGCCCCACCTTCCTCACCCCGGGCCCTCCGCCTCGCGATCCCGTCGCACGGGCAGGGCCGGCCAGGTCACGATAACCGAACACCATGAGCTGACGTGGACCCGAAGGTACCCTCCATCGATACCAGTTGACCCGCGGGGCGTCGGCCGACACCCCGAGACACGGGCCCGCAGGGCCGTGCCCGACTCCACTGACAGCACCTCACGGAGCTTCCCCTGCAGTCCCCTTGGCGGAACCGGCGGGGCCCCGACCACGTGCGGCCACCCGGCGCTCGCCCCGCATCGCCGGTCCCGCTTCTGATCCACCTCCGGGGCCGTCCGCCGCCCTCCTCGGGCCGCGGCCCGCGCAGGTGGCGCGCCGTGAGGAGTCCAGGCCGCGGCTCCCCGCTCCCCGCTCCCCGCTCCCGGCTCCCCGCTCCCCGCTCCCCGCTCCCAGCTCCCAGCTCCCAGCTCCCGGCTCCCGGCTCCTTGCTCCCTGCTCGCTGCTTCCTGCTTCCTGCTTCCTGCTCGCGGCGTCCGGCGCCGGTGCGCAGCGTGCGCATCCGCTCTGTTGGGCCTGCCCCCGGCGCCGGTGCGCAGCGGTGACCCGGGCTGGATGGACGGTCCCGGGGCGGCGCTAAAGTCCCAGGTGAGCACCCCGAGCCCGTCCGAGGAGATCCCGCCGTGCCGACCGAGCCCGAGCCCGTCCCCGCCACCGCTCCCGCCGCCCGTTCGCTGCCCGCGCGTGTGGGGCTGGGCACCGCGGCCGTCGGCCGGCCCGGCTACATCAACCTCGGCCGCGCGGACGACCTGCCCGCCGAGCGCACCGTCGAGGCGTTGCGCGAGCGCACCCACGCCCTCCTCGACGCCGCCTTCGCGGCCGGCGTGCGCTACCTCGACACCGCCCGTTCCTACGGCCGCGCGGAGGAGTTCCTCGCCCAGTGGCTCGCCACGCGGCCCGAGGCGGCGGCCCAGGTGACCGTCGGCAGCAAGTGGGGCTACACCTACACGGCCGGCTGGCGCACCAGCGGGGTCGCCGCCCACGAGGTCAAGGAGCACTCGGCGCGGGTGTTCGACCGCCAGATCCGCGAGAGCCGCGCCCTGCTGGGCTCCCACCTGGACGTCTACCTGGTGCACTCCGTCGTGCCCGACAGCCCGGCCCTCACCGACCCCGTCCTGCACGGGCGCCTGGCGGCCCTGGCCGCCGAGGGCGTGCGGGTGGGGCTGTCCACCAGCGGCCCCGCCCAGGGCGACACCATCCGCCGGGCCCTGGACGTCACGGTGGAGGGCCGGCCGCTGTTCACCGCCGTCCAGGCCACCTGGAACCTGCTGGAGACCTCCGCCGCGCCCGCTCTCGGCGAGGCCCACGCGGCGGGCCGGCTGGTCGTGGTCAAGGAGGCGATGGCCAACGGCCGCCTGGCCGGCCGCAACGCCACCGGGCCGGACACCGCCGCCCTGCGCACCGTCGCCGCCCGCACGGCCGCCGCGCCCGACGCCCTCGCCCTGGCCGCGGCCGCCGCCCAGCCCTGGGCCGACATCGTCCTGTCCGGCGCCGCCACCCTCGACCAGCTCGCCTCCAACCTGACGGCGGCCGAGGTATCCCTCACCCCCGAGGACCTGGCGGCCCTGGGCGCGCTGGCCGAGCCCGCCGAAACGTACTGGCGCACCCGGGCCTGCCTGCCCTGGGCCTGACCGGCCGCCCCCGGCCCCCACCCCGGGGCCCCTTTGCCCGGCCGTGCGGCGCAGCAGGACATCGGCCCGGCCGACTTCCCCGGCGGCCGGGCCAGGGCAGGTGTGCCGTTGTGCCGCCGCCGCCAGCGGGCGCCGGATCCGCGCGCGCTTCGCGCAGGCGGTGGGTGGAGTGGGAAGTCGGCAGGGTCGACGTCCTGTGCGCGGGCGGGGGAGTGGGGGGTGTCGAACGGGCGTCAGGTGCTGCTGCCGGCCGGGGGCGGCGAACCCGCTTCCGTCCGAGCCGACCCCGCGCGGGGGAGTGGAATGTCGGCGGGTTCGACGTCCTGTGCGCGCCGCCGCACCGGAGCGGTGCGGC
>NZ_JBEPAK010000168.1:0-15558 GCF_040298565.1 Kitasatospora sp. NPDC001539
AGCAGCCGACCCAGGCCGTGCCGGTAGGCGATCGCGCTCAGCTGGGAGTAGCGGCGGGCCCGGGCGATGCGCCGCTGCAGTGCCCGGGTGACCGACGATCGACGCCGACGGTGCTCCGGACGCCGCCTCGACGCCGCTGGAACCGCCGGCATCCCAGGCCCGCACCGAGATAGGTGCATCGTTGAATAGTCGCATCGGTCGCCGGTGCACCGGGCACTCGCTAGGCTGGCGGCATGGCCCTGCGCAACGCGATCATGTCGACCCTCCTGGAGGGCGAGGCGTCCGGTTACGACCTGACGAAGGCGTTCGACGCGTCGGCGGCGAACTTCTGGATGGCCACACCGCAGCAGCTCTACCGGGAGCTGGACCGGATGAAGGCCGAGGGGCTGGTCAGCGCCCGGGTCGTGGAGCAGGAGCGGCGGCCGAACAAGCGGCTGTTCTCGCTCACCGAGGCGGGCCGCGCCGCGCTGCGGTCGTTCACGGCCTCGCCGCCGCGGCCGTCCGCGATCCGCGACGAGCTGCTCGTCCAGGTGCAGGCCGTGGACGCCGGCGACCCGCACGCCGTGCGCGCGGCACTGCTCGAACGGCTGGTGTGGGCACAGGCCAAGGTGGCCCGCTACGAGCGCCTGCGGGCGCGGCTGCTGGACGGGCGCTTCGAGGACGAGTACCTCGCCACGGCCGAACGGATTGGGCCGTACCTGACCCTGATGCGCGGACTGTCGTTCGAGCGCGAGAACCAGCGCTGGTGCGAGCAGGCGCTCGCCGTTCTGGACCGGCGGGCCGCCGCGTCGGCCCCCGCGCAGGGGCCGGCGCAGGGGCCGGTCTGACGGTCTTCGGGGGCGTCCGCTCAGTGCGCCGGACGGGGAGCCTCGACCGGCCGCAGATCCGGGCGCTTCGCGACCCGGCCGTCGCCGGAGGAGCGCCCGCGCAGGCGCCGCATCAGCCACGGTCCGAGGAAGGTGCCGATCCAGGCGGCCTCCTGGACGGCTCGCCGGCGGGCGCCTGCCACGGGCAACGGCGGCAGCGGCTCGGCCCACCCGCCGTCGGTGCCGGGCAGCGCGAGCGCTTCGGCCGCCGCGGCGGCGATCCCGGCGTGACCGAGCGGGCTGGCGTGCAGCCGGTCCGCGCTCCACATGCGCGGGTCGGTCGTCACCTGGTGCGGGAAGAAGTCGACGACCACGACTCCGCGGTGGTCGGCCGTGGCCCGGATGCGCGCGTTGAGGTCCAGGAGCCGGGGTCGCAGCCCGCGGGCCAGTGGTGCGATCCGGCCGATGTCGGGGAACGTGAAGGTGAGCACCCGCGCCCCGGTGGCCGTGAAGGCGGCGAACATCGCGTCCAGCTCCGCCACCACCTCGCCCGCGTCGAAGCCCGGCCGCATCAGGTCGTTCATCCCGGCGACCACGGTGACCAGGTCCGGCCGCAGCGCGAGCGCGGGGCCGAGCTGTTCGGCCCGCACCTGCCCGGCGAGTCGGCCGCGCACGGCGAGG
This sequence comes from Kitasatospora sp. NPDC001539, assembly GCF_040298565.1. NCBI lineage: Bacteria > Bacillati > Actinomycetota > Actinomycetes > Kitasatosporales > Streptomycetaceae > Kitasatospora > Kitasatospora sp. NPDC001539. The sequence continues at coordinate 1,488 of NZ_JBEPAK010000168.1, forward strand.
TTGGCGTAGCGCAGGCCCGGTTCGTGTCCGGCGATCGTCTCGGCCAGTCGGTCCGCCCAGCCGCGCCATCCGGCGACCTCGTCACCGTCCCCCAGGCCCTCGGTCTGGCTGTCGCCGACCGCGACGTAGCGGCGGAAGCCCGTGGTCGCCGTCATGCCGCGGACGTGCCCAGCGCCTCGGCGGTGATCCGCTCGAACTGCGCGCCCATCGCGGCGGCGAGCGCCTGGGCGCCGGAGAGGGGGCGGACCATCACCGTCAACTCGTCGATCAGGCCGTCCTCGTCGACGTGGAGGAAGTCGCAGCCGTGCACCTCGCGGCCGTCGACGGTGGCCTTGAAGACGAACGCGTGGTCGCGGCCGCCGGCGTCGTTGATCTCGCGGACGTAGTGGAAGTCCTCGAGGACCCGTGCGGCACCGCGCAGGATCGCGGCGGTCATGGCCTTGCCCGGGTAGGGCTTGAAGACGACGGGGCTGGTGAAGACGACGTCCTCGGCCAGGAGGGCCTCGAGGGCGTCGTGGTCGCCGGCCTCGACGGCTGCGCGGAAGGGGTGCACGGCGGGCTCCATAGTCAACAAATTGAATAGCTTGTCCGCGCGTGAGCCTAGTCGCGCGATCCGGGCGATGTCGAGGGAGGCACCGGACCTCGGCGGTCGCGAGGGCGTCGGGGCGCTCCGGGCGCGACCCCGGCCGGCGACGAGAGCCGCTGGGCACCGGCCGGACCCTCGCGGCCGCCGCCCGCTCGTCCTCACGCTCCGCGTTAGGCCCATCGGCCACGAGCCGGTGCCACGGTTCCCCGGCACTCCACCGGAGTCGGACACCGGAAGCCGGGACGGACACCGCCCGGTACCAGAACCTGCGCGGCCAGGACCGGCTGGTCTGCGCGGCCGGAACGGTGGTGTTTCTGCACCACGGCCTGTGGCACGGCGGCAGGCGCAACGACAGCGACACGCTTCGCTACATGTTCAAGATCCGCTTCAATCCGACGGGGCGCCAGCAACGGCTGTGGGACACCTCGGATCTCCACGACCCCCAGGTGAACGTGGAGTTGGGCGCGCTGTTCCCGTGGTACGAGGGGGCGACCGGTCGTCTGGAGCTGTACAACCGCATCCTGCTCTGGCGGGCACTGACCGGCGACGACGGCTACGACCTCGACCACTTGGTGACCAGGGTCTCCAACCACCCCGAGGTGAAGGCGCGATGACGACGGACACGGCCCGGCAGCAGGTCCTGGTGCTCTACCTCTCCAGCTCCGCGCTGGACTCCGCCGTCATCGGCTGGGCGAGGTACGACGGCACCGGCCGCTCCTCCCCCACCACCGGCGACAGCGACGATCCGCCGTACGAGACCGGGGTGGCGGCGCTCCGGGACGGCTGGCGGCTGTTCCAGGCCGCGCAGCTGATCCCGCCGTACCCGGGACACGAGTACGACGTCTCCTTCCTCAAGCACGAGTTCCTCTTCGAACGGATCGTCGACGCTTCGGCGCCGTGACACGACCGAGGGGCCACCGGCCCGCCCGGCACCGGGTCGGCACCGCCCCCCTCGCACGACGAGGGGCGGTGGGCTCCGCCGAGCTCACCGCCCCGGTTCGCCGCCCCCCGGGCTCACCGCCCCGGTTCGCCGCCTCCGGACACCGCCCCGTCGGGTCCTACGCGGACAGGAAGCGGTAGACCGTCATCGAGCCGTACTCCTCCCCCGGGCGCAGGACGGTGGAGGGGTACTCGGGCCGGTTGGGCGAGTCCGGGAAGTGCTGGGTCTCCAGCGCGATGCCCGCGTGAGCCGGGTACGGGCGGCCGGAGCGGCCGGTCAGCGAGCCGTCGAAGTGGTTCCCGGTGTAGACCTGGAGCGCCGGCTCCGTCGTGAAGCACTCGATCCGCCGGCCGCTGGCCGGGTGGCTCAGCACCGCGGCCTTCCGGAGGCCCTTCCCGCTGAGCACCCAGCTGTGGTCGAAGCCCCGGCCGGCCCGGCGGATCTGCGGGTGGCCGTCCGCGACGGGGTCCGCGATCGGCCGGGATTCGCGCAGGTCGAACGGCGTACCGGCGACGGGCGCGACGGGCCCCAGCGGGATCAGGTCCCCGTCCACCGGGAGGTATCCCGCCGCCTCGACCCGGAGCAGGTGGTCGAGCACCGTTCCGCAGCCCTCGCCCGCCAGGTTGAAGTACGCGTGGTTGGTGAGGTTGACGACCGTGGGTGCGTCGGCGGCGGCGCGGTAGACGATGGAGAGGTCCCCGGCCGGGTCGAGCAGGTAGCTCACCTCGGCGGTGAGGGCCCCCGGGAACCCCTGGTCGCCGTCCGGGCTGTGCAGCCGCAGCCGGACCCCGGCCCGGCGGCCCTCGCGGACCGCCACGCCGTCCCAGAGCCGGGTGGCGAAACCGTCCGGGCCGCCGTGCAGGGTGTGGCCGGTGTCCTGGACCGCCAGTCGGTGCCTCGTGCCGTCGATCGGCAGCACCCCGCCGGCGATCCGGTTGGCGTAGCGGCCGACCGTCGCCCCGAAGTACGCGGCCTCCCCGAGCAGGTCCTCGACCTCCTCGCAGCCGAGGACGACGTTGCAGCGCCGTCCGTCCCGGTCCGGGGCGTGCACCGCTTGCAGGCGGGCCCCCAGGCTGAGCACCTCCACCGTCACGCCCTCGGGCGCACCGAAGGTCCAGCGCGTGATCCGCCGCCCGTCCGGCAGCGTCGCGGCCCGCTCCTGGGTCACCGTCACGTCGCCGTGGGATACGAGGGTGTCTCTCGGCACGGGTCCTGCTCCATGGGGGTTCGGCACGGCGTCGCCGCGGTGCGGATGCCCGGCGGCGCCGCCTCGCGGGCGGGCGCCGCCGGCCGGACGGGGCGGGTCAGATGCCCTGGGCCAGCCGGTGGTAGGCCTGGTTCCAGCGGAGCTCCTTCGTGAACCGGCGGATGGACGTGTCCTCGTCGATCACCAGGAGCTCCACGCCGAGCATCTCGGCCAGGTCCTCCAGTTCCTCCGCGCCGAGCGCGCCGGAGAGCACGGTGTGGTGCGGCGCACCGGCGGTCAGCCACGCCTCGGCGGAGGTGTGGAGGTCCGGGCGGGGCTTCCAGACGGCGCGGGCCACCGGGAGCTCGGGCAGTGGCGCCGGCGGCTCGACGACGTCGACGTCGTTGGCGACCAGCCGGAAGCGGTCCCCCAGGTCGGCCAGGCCGACCACCACGGCGGGGCCGGGCTCGGCGTCGAAGACCAGGCGGACCGGGTCCTCGCGGCCGCCGATGCCGAGCGGGTGGATCTCGCACGACGGGGTGGCGGCCGCGATGCTCGGGCAGACCTCCAGCATGTGCGCGCCGAGGATCAGTTCACGGCCGGGCTCGAGGTGGTAGGTGTAGTCCTCCATGAAGGACGTGCCCCCGGCCAGGCCGGTGGCGGTCACCTTGAGGGTGCGCAGCAGCGTGGCGGTCTTCCAGTCGCCCTCGCCGCCGAAGCCGTAGCCGTCGGCCATCAGTCGCTGCACGGCGAGGCCGGGCAGCTGGCGCAGCCCGCCGAGGTCCTCGAAGTTGGTGGTGAAGGCCCTGAAGCCGCCCTCGTCCAGGAAGCCGCGCAGGCCGAGCTCGATCCGCGCCGCGTAGCGCAGCGACTCGTGGCGCTCCCCGCCGACGCGCAGTTCGGGGGCGAGGCGGTAGCTGTCCTCGTACTCCTTGACGAGCTCGGTGACGTCGGCGTCGGTCGCGGCGTCCACCGCCGCGACGAGGTCGTTGACTCCGTAGGTGTTGACGGAGACGCCGAAGCGGAGCTGGGCCTCGACCTTGTCGCCCTCGGTGACGGCGACGTCGCGCATGTTGTCGCCGAAGCGGGCGAGCTTGAGGCCGCGCAGTTCGGCGCGGCCGGCGGCGGCACGGGCCCAGGTGGCGATCCGGGCGGTCACGGCGGGGTCGCTCACGTGCCCGGCGACGGTCTTGCGGGCGACGCCGAGGCGGGACTGGATGTAACCGAACTCGCGGTCGCCGTGGGCGGCCTGGTTCAGGTTCATGAAGTCCATGTCGATGGAGTCCCAGGGCAGTTCGACGTTGGCCTGGGTGTGCAGGTGGAGCAGGGGCTTCTGCAGGGCGTCGAGGCCGGCGATCCACATCTTCGCCGGGGAGAAGGTGTGCATCCAGGCGATCAGGCCGATGCACCGGTCCTCCGCGTTGGCCTCCAGACAGGTGCGGCGGATGGCGGAGGCGTCGGTGAGGACGGGCTTCCAGACGAGCTCGACCGGCAGGGCGGGGTCTGCGCCCAGTGTGCCGGCGATCCGCTGGGACTGCTCGGCGACCTGCCGCAGCGTCTCCTCGCCGTAGAGTCCCTGACTGCCGGTCAGGAACCAGATCTCGCGTCCAGCGAGTGACGTCATGGTGGTGACTCCTTACCGGGCCTCGGGGTGCTGGCCGTAGACGTTCTGGTAGCGGAAGTTGAGGCTGTCGATGGCCGCCTGGGCGATCGGCAGGGGCTCGCCGAGCTGCCGGGAGATGTGGACGGTGCGGGCCGCGTCCTCGCACATCACGGCGGCCTTGACGGCGGCCTCGGCGTCCTTGCCGATGGTGAAGACACCGTGGTTCTGCATGAGGACCGCGGGCGAGCGGTGGCCCTTGAGGGTGTCCACGATGCCCCGGCCGATCGAGTCGTCCCCGATCAGCGCGAACGGGCCGACCGGGATCTCGGCGCCGAACTCGTCGGCCATCGCGGTGAGCACGCAGGGCACGGCCTCACCGCGGGCCGCCCAGGCGCTGGCGTAGGTGGAGTGGGTGTGCACCACCCCGCCGACCTCGGGCAGGTGACGGTAGACGTAGGCGTGCGCGGCCGTGTCGGACGACGGCGAGTGGTCGCCCTCCACCACGTTGCCGTCCAGGTCGCAGACGATCATGTTCTGGGGCGACAGTTCTCCGTAGGGGACGCCGCTCGGCTTGATCACCAGCAGGTCCTCGCCGGGGACGCGGGCGGAGACGTTGCCCGCCGTCCAGACCACCAGGTCGTAGCGGACCAGTTCCTGGTGGAGGTCGCTGACCTGCCGGCGGATGAGGTCGATGGTCGCGTTCACAGGGCCTCGCTCGATGGGGTGAGGGCGGCGTTGCGGATGTCGCGCAGGCGGTGCAGGAGCTTGTCGGCGCCGAGGCCGAAGTGGTCGTGCAGGGCCCGGTACTCGGCGAAGAGCCGGTCGTACACGTCGGCGCGGGCCCGGTCCGGCCGGTACGCCGCCGGGCGCACGCGGCCCATGGCGGACGCCGCGGTCCGGACGTCGGGGTAGGCCCCGGCGGCGACGGCGGCGTGGATCGCCGATCCGAGCGCCGGGCCCTGCTCGGACTCGGCGACCGACACCGGGCGGCGCAGCACGTCGGCGTAGATCTGCATGAGCAGTTCGTTCTTCTTGAGGCCGCCGGTGACGACGAACTCGGTGACGGGGACGCCACCGCGTTCCAGGGCCTCCACGATGACGCGGGTGCCGAAGGCGGTGGCCTCCAGCAGGGCGCGGTAGATCTCCTCCGGGCGGGTGGCCAGGGTGAGCCCGGCGATCACTCCGGAGAGGTGGTGGTCGACCAGGGTGGAGCGGTTGCCGTTCATCCAGTCCAGCGCCACCAGGCCGTGGGCGCCGACCGGCTGGGCGGCGGCCTTGCGGGTGAGGAGCTGGTGCGCGTCCTCGCCGTTGCGCTCGGCCTCGGCCAGGTAGTCGGCGGGCAGGCCCTGGCGCAGCCACCAGGCGAAGATGTCGCCGACGGCGCTCTGACCGGCCTCGTAGCCGAAGGAGCCGGCGACGATGCCGTCCTCCACCACGCCGCACATGCCGGGGACCTCGGCCAGTGCGGCACCGTTGACGACGTGGCAGGTGGAGGTGCCCATGATGGCCAGGAGCTGGCCGTCGTCGACGGCCCGTGCCGCGGGTGCGGCGACGTGGGCGTCGACGTTGCCCGCCGCCACGGCGATCCCCTCGGGCAGACCGGTCCACTGCGCCGCCTGTGGGGTCAGGAAGCCGACCCGGGAGCCGAGCGGGGAGAGCGGGTGCTCCAGGCGGGTGCGGGCGAAGTCGGCGAAGTCCGGGTGGAGCGCGGCGAGGTACTCCTCGCTCGGGTAGCTGCCGTCCTGGTGGATGCCCTTGTAGCCGGCGGTGCAGGTGTTGCGGCTCTCGGCGCCGGTCAGCTGCCAGACGATCCAGTCGGCGGCCTCGATCCAGCGCGCGCACGCGGCGTAGACGGCCGGGTCCTCCTCCAGGACCTGCAGGGCCTTGGCGTACTGCCATTCGGCGGAGATCCGGCCGCCGTACCGCGGGAGCCACTTCTCCCCGCGGACGTGGGCCAGCGCGTTGATCCGGTCCGCCTGGCCCTGGGCGGCGTGGTGCTTCCAGAGCTTGGGCCAGGCGTGCGGGTGGGGCGCCCAATCGGGCGTCTCCGCCAGGGGGGTGCCGTCGGCCAGGACCGGGAGGACCGTGCAGGCGGTGAAGTCGGTGGCGATGCCGATGACCTCGGCGGGGTCGACGCCGGCGTCGGCGAGCGCCGCCGGGACGGCGGTGCGCAGCACGTCGCGCCAGTCCGCGGGGTGCTGGAGCGCCCAGTCGGGAGGGAGCGGCCGGCCGGTGCCGGGCAGCTCGCGGTCGATGACGGCGTGCGGGTACTCGTGGACGGCGGTGCCGAGCTCTTCGCCGTCGCGCACGCGGACCACCACGGCGCGGCCGGAGAGGGTGCCGAAGTCGATGCCGACGACGTACCTCTCCGAGTCCCGGGCGGCAGGTATCACGGTCACTTCCTCATCGTTGGTGCGGGAGGCCGGGGTTGTCGCCCGTCGCCCGGTGCGGTCAGGTCCGGGGCAGGGCGGACCGCACCGGGCGACGGACTCCGTTCCGCGGCTCCGTCGGGGAAGGGCGGAGGGGGACCGCCGACGGACGGACGGAGGCAGCGTCCGTGCCCGCCGGCGGAGCTGGGAGCGCTTCTGTTAGCGTTCACAGGAATTGTTAGCGTTCACATATACGCTGTCAAGGGATGTGCCGTCCCGACGGCCCGGCGGTCCGGCCGCCCTCGACCGGCCTGGCGGACGACCACGACCGCGCGTGCGCCGCCCGATGCCCGGCTACCGGATCACCGGTTCCTCGAGGGGGCGACGCTGCGCCGCAGCACCATCTCCGGGGTGATCTGCACGTGGGTGCGGGCGGGCGCGACGCCTTCGAGTTCCCCGACGAGGAGTTCCAGCGCTCTGCGGCCGAGTTCGCCGAAGTCCTGCCGCACGGTGGTCAGCGGCGGGGTGAAGTAGGCGGCCTCCGGGATGTCGTCGAAGCCGACCACGCTGATGTCCTCGGGGACGGACCGGCCGGCCTCGTGCAGGGCGCGCAGCAGGCCGAGGGCCATGTGGTCGTTGGCGCAGAAGACGGCGGTGACGTCACGCAGTCCGGCGATCCGCAGGCCGGCCTGGTAGCCGGAGCGGGCGCTCCAGTCGCCGCGCTCCACGGGCGGCACCGGGGCTCCGGCGGCCTGCAGCGCGAGCCGCCACCCCTCTTCGCGGTCCTGGCTCTCCAGCCAGTTGGCCGGCCCCGCCACGTGGTGCACGGTGCGGTGGCCCAGGTCGAGCAGGTGCCCGGTGGCCTCCTTGGCGCCGAAGCGGTTGCCCACCGACACCATGGGCACCTGGGTCTGGTTGCCCGAACCGACGGCGACGAGCGGTACGGAGCTGGAGAGGCGGGACACCGCGCTGACGGTGGACGTCTGCGGAGCGATGACGACCACGCCCTCGACCCCCTGGTCGCGCAGCCGGTCGACGGCCTCCTGGACCGAACGGCCGTCCAGCGAGCGCAGACTGGTCACGCTCACGAAGTACCCGGCGCTGCGCGCGGCGCGCTCGATCCCGTCCAGCATCGAGGCGGGGCCGTAGAGGGTCGAATCGAAGCTGACCACGCCGAGGGTCTGCGAGCGGCGGGTCACCAGGGTACGGGCGGCCGAGTTGGGCCGGTAGTCGAGTTCCCGGATGGCCGCCAGGACCCGGTCCCGGGTGTCGGGTCGGACGTGCGGGGCGCCGTTCAGCACCCGGGACACCGTCTGGTGGGACACGCCCGCCAGTTTCGCCACGTCGGCCATCACGGGCTGGCGCTGATCCGTCCCGGCGCTGTCGGTTCCCACTCGCAGTCCCCTCCTCGGTCGTGGACCACAGTACGCGACCAGGTCCAGGCCAATCCGTCACCGTCGGTTCGACCGGCGGCTTCCCTTCATACCAGCCGCGTGGTCGGCTGGGAGCTGCGATCGGCCTTCCGGTCCCCCCGCCCCGTCGCGCCGGGCGCCGTCGTGCCCCTCGGTGGCCCTGCGCCACCGGCCGACGCCGGCCGGGCCCGGCTCCGCGAGGCGGCGGAACCGGGCCCGGCCTCGGTGGGTGCTACCCGAGGGTCCACTTCTGGTTGCCGCCGCCCCAACAGGTCCACAGCTGGACGGGCGTGGCGTCGGCGGTCGCCGCCCCGGCGACGTCCAGGCACCGGCCCGACTGCACGCCCGTGACGCTGCCGTCGGCGTTGAAGCGCCACTGCTGGTTGGCACCGCCGGTGCAGGGCCAGGTCACGACCTTGGTGCCGTCGGCGGTCGCACCGCCGGCGGCGTCCAGGCAGAGCGTCGTGCCGCCGACGTCGACGGTGAGCCGCCCGTCCCCGGTACGGGTCCAGGTCTGGTTCGCTCCGCCGGAGCAGCTGTAGATCTGGGCCTGCAGCCCCGGGGTGGCGGAGGCGTTGGGCACGTCCAGGCACTTGCCCGAGCCGGTGCCGCGCAACGCCCCCGTGGTGGCCGAGGAGTTGGCGTAGCCGGCGGCGACGATGTTGGCCTGGACGGCGTTCTCGGTCGCCTCCGACGGGTAGCCCGAGGTCATCACGCCCTCGTAGAACGTGCCTTCGGCGCCGTTGCTGTTGTCGCCGCCGATGCCCAGGATGATCGCTCCCTCCTTGTGCATCGGGTTGTAGCCCGCCGCGTTCGGGCGCGGTCCGGAGTAGAACGTCGACAGGCCGCCGGACTGCGCGTCGCCGGCCCGGATCGCCCACTGGTTCGGCGCGCCCTTGACCATGGCGGTCAGGTAACGGTGGTTCACGGTCGGGTCGTTGGCGTTGTAGCGGGTGTTCGCGCCCGAGAACAGGCCGTTCTCCAGGTCGGCCATCACCCAGGGGCCCGGACCGCTGCCGTAGCCCCAGACCTTGATGTTGCCGAAGTAGATGGCCTCCATGTGACCGTTGCCGGTGTCGGTGCTGCTGGTCTCGGCGTTGCCGTAGTCGAAGCAGCAGCCGCCGTTGTAGTGCGTGCCGTCCAGGATCGCGTACATCCCCTCGGGCTGGTCGCCGGTCGCGATGCCCGTGGTGTGGTTGTTGCGGTAGCCGGTGCCCTTCGCCACGTACACGCCGTAGGCCCGGTGGCCGTTCAGCGTGGTGGGCGCCAGGGTCGCGTCCGCCAGGTTGTCCGGTCCGGGCGCCGCCCCGCCCCCGGGGGCCTGGGTCAGGTGGTTGCCCTTGCCGGACTGGTCGTAGATCACGGTGATCACGCAGCTGGTGCCGGCGCAGAAGGAGTCCTGGGCGGCGGCGTCGGCGTAGCCGCCGGTGCCCAGCACGCCGATGTCCCGCACGGCCTGGTCCGACGAGCGCCGGACCTGGTACAGCCGGCCGCCGTAACCGGCGTACAGCGCGCGGGTGGTGCTGTGCGCGGCCACACAGGGCGTGCCGCCGGCGGCGTACACGTCGCACGGGCCCTGCGTGGCGGCCTGCGCCACGCCGCTGGTCGCGGTGGCGCCGGCCAGCGCGCCGACGAGGACGGCGAGTGCCGCCCCGGCGCGGGCGAGGCGGCGCAGCGCACCTCGTCCGCGGATCGTCCTGTTGTCACTCATGGTGTCTCCCTGCTCATCGGTGAGCGCGGTCAGAGGGAAAGTGAGCGCTAACAATCCAGCGCGGGCGGCAGTCGGCGGCCCGAGCCGGAGAGGTGAAGGGTTCCTGGACGGGTGACAGTGCCCGCATCGACGGTGCGCCGTCAAGACCTCCGACACACCCTGCGGTCAGAGCGGCCGGTCCGGCCTGAGGTCCCGTCAGTCGTCATCGTCGGGTTGCTGCACGGTGGTTGACGCTGGCCGATGTTAGCGCTCACACTCCACAACACACCCCAGCACTCGCGCCGGTCCACCGCGCTCTTCATCCGCGCCTCCCACCCCACCGGCAGCGACCGAGAGGAACCACCCATGCGCGCACCCCTGTCCCGGCTCCCCAGAGCCGCCCGTGTCGCGGCCGCCGCGGCCGCCGTCCTGGCCCTGACCGCCGGCTGCAGCAAACAGGGCGCCGGCGACTCCGGCGCGTCCGCCGGCTCCACCGCGGCCGCCGCGCCCGCGATCCAGGGCGACATCACCTTCAACGACGACAACCTGGCCCGCCTCGACGCCGCGCTCAAGGCCGCGATCCAGGGCAAGGACGTCTCCGCGCTGGACCTGGCCATGGTGGTCAACGTCGCCGTGGACTACTGGAACGCCGGGAAGACCGGCTTCACCAAGGGGCTGTCCGACCTCGGCGCCAAGGGCACCTTCCAGGCCCCGGCCAACGGCCGGCTCGACCAGCAGCTGTCCATCATCCAGACCCTCCGCGGCCAGGACATCTCCGCCTTCTCGCTCTCCGCGATCGACCCGACGGCCGTCAAGTCGCCGATCCAGTCCGCCGCTTCGGCCGGCATCCCGGTCCTCGCCATCGACTCCCCGCTCCCGGCCGAGGACGGCGCCGCGCTCTACCTCGGCACGCCCAACTACCAGGCGGGCAAGAAGGCCGGGGAGGCGATGAAGGCCGCGCTGGGCGGCAAGGGCGAGGTCGTGGTGCTGGTCGGATCGCTCACCGCCTCCAACGCGGTGGAGCGCATCCAGGGCTTCGAGGACGCGCTCAAGGGCACCGGCATCAAGGTCACCAACAAGCTCGCCGACAACATGGACGCCTCCAAGGCCCTCACCAACGCCCAGACCGCCATCCAGACCGACCCCAACGTGACCGGCCTGTACGGGGTCTACTCCTACGACGGGCCCTCGGCCGCCCAGGCGGTGCAGGCGGCGGGGAAGACCGGCAAGGTCAAAGTGATCTCCGACGACAGCGACGCGCAGACCCTGGCCTTCATCCAGCAGGGCGTCATCCAGGCCACCGTCGTCCAGTCGCCCTACCAGCAGGGCTACACCGGCGCGTACCTGTTGGCCGCGCTGAAGCTGCTGGGCAAGGACGGCACCCTGGCCCTCGTCAAGCCGTACCTGGAGTCCGACGGCACCACCCTCAGCTCCGGCGTGGGCGTGGTGACCCAGGACAACCTCGCCGCCTTCCGGGCCAAGCAGACCCAGCTCGGCATCGCGGGGTGACCGGATGACCGCCACCACCGCACGGCCCCGCGCCGACGGACCCGCCGTCACCCTGCGCTCGGTGCGCAAGAGCTACGGGCCGGTCACCGTGCTCGACCTCCCCGCCCTGGAGCTGAGGAGAGGACAGATCACTTGTGTGGTCGGCGAGAACGGGGCCGGCAAGTCCACCCTCATGGGCGTGCTCTCCGGCATCGTCGCCCCGACGGCAGGAGAGGTCCTGATCGGCGGTCGCCCCCTGCAACCGGGCCGGCCCGACCACGCCAAGTCCCTCGGCGTCGGCCTGGTGTCGCAGGAGTTCCCGCTGGTCGGAGGGCTGAGCGTGGCCGAGAACCTGCTGCTCGGCCGGCGCCCCCGAACCGCCCGGAAGGCGGGGCCGCTGCGCCGCGCTCTGTTCGACCGGGCCGGCACCCGGAGCGAGGCCCGGGAACTGCTGGCGGACATCGGCGTCGACGGGATCGATGTCGACCGCAGGGTGGACCGACTGCCCGTCCCGCTGCGGCAGATGATCGAGATCGCCAAGGCCTGGGGCACCCGCCCCCTGGTCCTGATCCTCGACGAGCCCACCTCCTCGCTCGGACCGGTCGAGGCCGGGAAGGTCCTCGCCCTCGCCCGGCGGCACGCCGCGGCCGGCGGGGCCGTCCTGTTCATCGGGCACCGCCTGGACGAGGTACGGGACCTCGCCGACCGCGTGCTGGTGCTGCGCAGCGGCCTCCTGGTCGCCGACCTCTCCCCCGCGCAGGCCACCGAGGAGCGGATGATCCGCGAGATGGTCGGCGTCGACCTCGCCCAGGAGGTGACCGTGCGGCCCGTCCCGCCGACGGCCCGCCGGGTGCTGACCGCCCACGGGCTGACCGCGGCCGGCCTCGGCCCGGTCGACCTGGAACTGCGCGCCGGGGAGGTCGTCGGCGTCGCCGGGCTGATGGGCTCCGGCCGCAGCCGGCTGCTGCACACCCTGATGGGCGCGCAGCCGCGCACCGGTGGCGAGGTCGAACTGAACGGCCGCCGCTTCCGTCCGCGCCATCCCGCCGACGCGGTCGCCGCCGGCATCGGCCTGGTGCCGGAGGACCGCAAGGAGCAGGCGCTGTTGCTGCGGCACCCGGTGCGCTGGAACGCCACCCTGGCCACCCTGCGACGCGACTCCCGGCACGGTGTGCTCACCCCGCGCGGCGACCGGGAACGCTCCCGCCGGATCGTCGAGGACCTGGGCGTGCGGCTGCACAGCCAGGAGCAGCCGATCGGCGACCTGTCCGGCGGGAACCAGCAGAAGGTCGTGTTCGGGCGGTGGCTGCACGCCGATCCCGAGGTGCTACTGCTCGACGAGCCCACCCGGGGCGTCGACGTCGGCGCCAAGGCCGAGATCTACCGGCTCGTCGACCGGGCCGCGGCCGAGGGCCTCGCCGTCCTGATGGCCTCGTCCGAGCTGGAGGAACTGCTGCGGATCTGCCACCGGATCCTGGTCATGGCCGACGGCCGGATCGTCGCCGACCTGCCGCGCGAGCGCTTCGGCAAGGAGCTGATCATGACCGCCGCGACGGGCGGGCGAAGCCCGTCGGCGGACGCGCAACCCCAGGCAGCAGATTCGGAGGCCACCGCATGACGACCCGGACCGCCCCTCTCCACCGCGACGCGGCGGCACCGCCGAGGAGCCGGCTGCGCGCACTGGTCGACACGCCCGAGGTGGGTGTCGTGCTCGCCTGCGTCGCGGTGTTCACGGCGCTCTCGCTGTCCCGCGACACCTTCGCCAGCGCGGTGAACCTCCAGGGCATGGGGGCCGACCTGGCTCAGTACGGCCTGATCGCGGTCGGCGAGTCCCTGGTGATCCTGACCGGCGGCATCGACCTGTCGGTGGGTGCCCTGCTCGGCACCAGCGTGATCCTGATGTCCTGGTTCGACGTGCGTGCCGGGCTTCCCGCCCCTCTGGCGATCCTGGCCACCCTGGCCGTCGCCGGACTGGTCGGGCTGGTGCACGGGCTGGCCGTCACCCGGCTGCGGATGCCGCCGTTCGTCGTCACGCTCGTCACGTACACGGTGGCGCAGGGCGTCACGCTCGCGATCACCTCCGGGACCTCGATCGTCGGGATCTCCCCGTTCTTCGGGGACGTCGGCCAGAGCTACCTGGCCCAGATCCCGGTGCCGCTGGTGCTGTTCGCGGTGTTCACCGCCGCGGTCTGGTTCTTCCTGGAACGCACCTGTGCCGGCCGCCAGGTCTACGCCGTGGGCGGCAACGCCGAGGCGGCCCGGCTCGCCGGTATCCGCGGCGACCGGCGCGTGGTGTCCATGTACGTGGCCTCCTCGCTGGTGTCGGCGTTCGCCGGCCTGCTCGTGCTGGGCCGGATGGGCGTGGGCTCCGCGAGCGGGGTGGGCGTCGGCTGGGAGCTCTCGGCGATCGCCGCGGCCGTCATCGGCGGCGTCAGCCTGACCGGCGGACAGGGCCGGATCCTGGGGATCGTGGCCGGGGCCGTGCTGCTGGAACTCATCAACAACGGGCTGACGACCCTGCAGGTCAACTCGAACTACACGAACATCGTGCTCGGCTGCGTCCTGGGGCTGGCCATCACGGCCGACCGGCTGCGGGCCAGGCGGCTGGCGGGGCGGTCCTGACCCGCCGCGCCGGCCCGGCGGCTGCGGGGGCCGGGCGGCGCGTCCGGCCCTGCCGCGTGGTCGTCCACCGGAGGCCGGGCGCCGCGCAGTCCGCACGACCAGACCGTCTGCGAGGTGCTCAGCCGCACCCTGGGCATCGCCGTCACCTACGAACAGCTCTGGGGCCGGATGGGCG